>CAYSPN010000282.1:0-3295 GCA_964432895.1 uncultured Candidatus Kuenenia sp. | reverse complement strand
GCGTCTGCCTCCTCGGCATCGACGACCTTGTCGGCGAGTTCCTCGACCTCTTGGGGATTGGAGACAACATCGTCCTCGAGTTCATCCAGCAGCGAGTCGTACAAGGCAAAGCTCCTTCGTGGATCGATCTTCAAGTCTTCAAGCTTCAGGTCTTCAGGCAAGCGGCAGACAGAATCGGGTTGACAAACCACCCGATGCATCATTCGGAGTGTCGCGAGTGTGATTCAAGTGCCACGGAAATCCAGCGTGCGGAATTCCGCGGCCGACGGGCCCGCCATGATCCGCACTCATCCCGGATTCCCGCGGCCAAACCGCCTGCCTCAATCCCTACCCTCAACCCCGACCCTAAACCCCGACCAAGGAGGCGAACCACGGCCACCATGCACCTGCCGTAAAGATGGGCGAGATGGGGTGAGATTCCGGGGCCTGCGGCGGGGTGCTGTCTCATGGGCGGGGTCGTCCTGAGGGTTCAAGATTATGCCCCTGTCCGATGAGAAAAGCCAGTAAATTTTTCGGCGAAAACAGCCGAGTGTTCAGGCCCGAGGCCCTGAAATGGTAAAAGAAAACGGCGGGAGAAGCTCTGCGTGCGTGGGTGGAGCCGAGCCCGCCAGGGAAACCAGATCATGAACGGCGCGAAGAAAATCTTTCTGCTGCCCTGCGCGGGCTGTGCCTGTGAGATCGACGTGGTCTCGGGGCAGGCCGGCGGCCAGGTGGCGTGTCCATCCTGCGGCGTGCGAAACGACGTGCCAAAGTTTCGGGATCTGGACCAACTGCGGATCAAACCCCAAGCGTCCGTCAAGCAGTCGCGGCGGTGGGGGCTGGCGCAGGCGGTGACGCTGGCTGGCGTGGCATGCGCGGTGCTGGCCTGGGCAACAGCCGCACTGGTTGGAGCAACGCCCAAGGCAGCGCTCGATGCAGAGATGATTCGCGCCAACATCGAGGCCGGTGACGACAAGGCACTCTATCAATCGCTGCAGGACTATGCCCAGTCGTCCGTGAACCGCGGACCGTTGCGCGGCGAGGCTGACCTCCAGCGTCGAGTCCGCTTTGCCCAGGGCATTTCCCGGGCGCTCTACTTCATCGGAGGTCTGGGAGCACTGGCGGCCGCAGTCGCCGGAGCCTCGACGCTCGCCTCCGGCAAGCGAAGCTGAAGACAGCATGAAGGCCGCATACATCACGGAGACCGGCGGCCCCGACTCGATCCGCATCGGCTCGCTTCCCGATCCCGTGCCAGGACCGCGGGATGTGCTCGTGCGGATCGGGGCAGCGGCCGTCAATCCGATCGACACCTACGTCCGGGCAGGCACTGTGGCGATGCCGCTCCCCTTTCCCTTCGTGGTCGGCTGCGATCTGGCGGGCGAGGTGGTGGCGGTGGGCGACGAGGTGGATGTCCTGCGGCCCGGCATGCGGGTGTGGGGATCAAACCAGGGGCTGCTGGGCCGACAGGGGACATGCGCCGAACTCGCGGCGGTCGATGAACGCTGGCTCTACCGCACCCCCGATTCGGTGTGCGATCGCGATGCCGCCGCGGCCGCGCTTGTGGCGATCACCGCCCACCTGGGGCTCGTCGACCATTGCATGCTGGCTCCTGGCGAAACCATCTTCGTCAATGGCGGTTCCGGCGGAGTCGGTTCGGCGGTCGTCCAGATCGCCAAGGCGCTCGGGGCCCGCGTGATCGCCTCCGCGGGCACGGCCGTGAAGTGCGAGCGGGTTCGCGACCTTGGCGCGGATCTGGCGCTCGACTACCACCGCAGTGACCTGATCGAGGCGGTACGGGCAGCTGCGCCGGAGGGAGTGCATGCCTACTGGGAAACGCTGCGGGAGCCGGCCTTCGATCAGGCGGTGGCGATGCTCGGCGAAGGCGGTCGGATGGTGATCATGGCGGGCAGGGACGCGCGGCCGGCCTTTCCAGTGGGGCCGTTCTATGTGAAGGGCTGCCGGCTCTTGGGCTTCGTGATGTTCAAGGCCACCGCCCAGCGACAGGCCGCCGCTGCCGCGGACATCAACCGTTGGCTGGCGGCTGGTCGGCTCAAGCCACTGATCGACAGGGTCTTGCCGTTGGATCGCGTTGCGGAAGCCCATGCCGTGCAGGAGTCCGCCACGATTCACAAGTCGGGCACACTGTTGGGCAAAATCGTCATCGAGCCGTGAGCGGCCTGGCCTGCGTGGCGGCGGGAGCCTGGCCCTGCGCGGGTTGCTCGCCACGGATCCGGCTCTCGATGGCGTCGATCCCAGCGGAGAAGTTCGGGAATACTGCCGCTCCCAACCGGGGCTGTGGTTGTGTGCCCGGGGCAACTCCTGGGCGTGCAGGCTGAGCCTGACGTCCTTGTCGCTGCGGCGCACGCTGCTGCGTGCTATTCCCTTGCGTCCTCGACTGGGGACCACGATCGGCCGTCGTGGTCGCCGGCAGCGGTGTGACGGCATTCGAACTGGATCGCGACGCGGCCTGCGGCGTGGTGGACGTCGAGCTCTCGGTGGGCTGCTGCGGGGCCGTGGCCCGTGCTGTGAACGAGGCGTCTGCCTGCACCGCGATGCTCTCGGGCACCACGAGGTACCGCGAGTGTGTGGGCCGCGGGCGTTCCGCCAGTGCGGGCGGTGTCGGCGGCGCCACGGCGATCGGCGTCGGAACGACGTCGGGAGTGGGAGCAGGGGGAGGCGGGGGCAGAGCGGCGAACGGCTCGGGGATGTCGCTCACGGGTGCTGGCACTGCGGGTGGGCTGACGTCGCTGGATGGGGTGACGGCCGGTGTGGCAGCAGTCAGTTCGGGCACCGCGACCGGTTGGGAGGCTGGCTGCGCGACCGGTGCGACTGGGTCTGTTGCCGGGTCTGTTGTCGAGACTGTTGCCTGGTCCTGCACCACGGCCTCAGCCGCCGGGGCAACACCGTTCTTCGCGGTCTTCGGACTCTCCGGGGGAGTCGTCACGTCCGGCGTGGTTGGGCTGGGCGTGGCCGTGCTCGGCATGGGCACGCTCGGCGTGGCGGTGCTGTCAGTCGTGGCAGCGGTGCTGTCGGTCGGCGCCTGTTCGATGCTGACGGTCGTCGTGGCGGGTTCGAGCGGCTGCGCACCCTTGGAAACAGACTGCGAAACAGACTGCGAAACAGACTGGGGAATTGACGCTTGCGCGGGAGCAGCTGGCTGTGCCGCGACCGGCGCTGCCGGCGACCAGAGATCGCCGTCGGCCGTGGGCACCACCGGCGTGCCGGACTGGGTATAGGCTGCGGGCGGCGGGAATACCGGCGGTTCAGCGGTTGGCTGGACGCTCTGCCCGGACGGCGCGAGCTGAATGGACAGCAG
>CAYSPN010000281.1:0-2871 GCA_964432895.1 uncultured Candidatus Kuenenia sp. | reverse complement strand
CGATCATGCCGCGCGGGCGCTCGTCGCCGGCGCTACCGAACTGGGCATCGCCGGCTGCACGCGGGCCAAGACCGCCACCGGCTGGCTCATCGAGGGCAATCTGGAGAGAGCCGACGTCGGGCGGCTCGCTGCCGCGGTGCTCACCGATCCTGTCACCGAAACCTTCACGGTGGCGGAGGCCGGCGACGCGGCGTTGACAGCCGTGACGGCAGGCGCGGCTGGCCTACCGACCGTGCTCCATGTGTTGCCCCGCGCGGGCGTCACCGATCCGGCCGCCGAGACCGCCCTCGCAGCCTGTGGCCTGCTGGGTCTGCGCCCGTCGGCCGTCCGCAGCGTACGGAAATACTGGCTGCCCACGCTCAGCGCGGCGGATGCCGATCGCCTCGCTTGGAAGCTCCTGGCCAGCGAGGCGATCCATGATGTCGTGATCGGCCCGCTGCCACACCGCACGCTGGCCGGCGGTCGGCCGTGGACCTTCTCCCAGGAGACGGTCCGCCTCGCAGGCCTCGACGACGCGTCGCTCGACAAGCTCAGCCGCGAACGCTGCCTCGCCCTCTCAGCCGCCGAACTCCACGCGGTCCGCGACCACTTCCAGAGCCTTGGCCGCGACCCCCTCGAGATCGAACTTGAGACCATCGCACAGACCTGGAGCGAGCACTGTTGCCACAAGACGCTCGGCAGCCCGATCGACCATGTCGGCCCGGCGGGTGCGGTGCGGTATGACAATCTTCTCAAGGAGACGGTCTTCGCGTCCACGCGGAAGGTGCGGGAGCAACTCGGCACCAATGATTGGTGCGTGAGCGTGTTTCGCGACAACTCAGGCGTGGTGCGGTTCGACGGCGACCACGACATTTGCGTGAAGGTGGAGACGCATAACCATCCCTCGGCGATCGAACCCTACGGCGGTGCGGCCACCGGGCTCGGTGGCGTGATCCGCGACGTGCTCGGCACGGGCCTCGGCGCCAAGCCGATCGCCAATCTCGACGTCTTCTGCGTTGGCCGGCCCGACACCGCCGCCGCCGACCTGCCGCCGGGCGTGATCCACCCCCGCCGGCTGCTTGCGGGCGTGGTGGCGGGCATCCGTGACTACGGCAATCGCATGGGCATTCCCACGATCGCAGGCGCCGTCGCCTTCGATCCCGGCTACATCGGCAACCCGCTGGTCTTCTGCGGCACGGTGGGCATCATGCCCCGCAACTCGGCCGACGCCGCCGTGCAGGTGGGCGACCTGGTGGTCGTTGCCGGTGGGCGAACCGGCCGCGACGGCATCCACGGCGCCACCTTCTCGAGCGTTGAACTGTCGAGCGACAGCGAAAGCCAGTCGGGCGGCTCGGTGCAGATTGGTCACGCCATCCACGAGAAGATGCTCTCCGACTTCGTGCTGGAGGCGTCGCGGCAGCGGCTCTTCCACGCCATCACCGACTGCGGCGCCGGCGGGCTCTCGAGCGCCGTAGGCGAGATGGCCGCCACGCTCGGCGCAAAGGTCGATCTCGACCGCGTGCCGCTGAAATATGAGGGCCTCTCCGCCACGGAGGCCTGGATCTCGGAGGCGCAGGAGCGGATGGTGCTCGCCGTCGCGCCCGCAGACTGGGAGAAGCTCTCCAAGATCGCGGCCGACGAGGGCGTGGAAGCCACGGCCATCGGCACCTTCACCGGGGCGGGCAGACTCGTGCTCCGCTGGCATGGCCGGACGGCCGGCGAACTCGACTGCCACTTTCTCCACGAGGGACGGCCGCGGCGGCGGCTCGCATCCCGCTACGTGCCCCCGACCGTGAATCCGGCTGCGTGGACTGCCCGTGCCGACGACTCGCTCGCCGCCTGCCTGCTCGACGTGCTCGCGGCACCCGACGTGGCGAGCAAGGAATGGATCATCCGCCAGTACGACCACGAGGTGCAGGGCTGCAGCATCGTCAAGCCGCTGCTCGGGCCGGGCGCCGGTCCTGCCGATGGCACCGTCGTCCGCGGCGTCCTCGGTCGCGACCGCGGCATCGTGCTGGGCGTCGGCCTCCGCCACCGGCTCGGCCCTCTCGATCCCTATCAGATGGCAGCCGGCGGCATCGTCGAAGCGATGGCCAATGCGATCGCCGTGGGCGCCGATCCCGCACGCATCGCCCTGCTCGACAACTTCTGCTGGGGCGACTGCCGCCGTGAGGAGTCGCTCGGCACGCTCGTGGAGGCCTGCCGTGCCTGCCACGACATGGCGGTCGCTTTCGCCGCCCCGTTCGTGAGCGGGAAGGACAGCCTCAACAACGTATTTGCCTGGACCGACGCGGCGGGCGTGCACCACGAGCGATCGATCCCGCCCACGCTGCTCGCCACGGCGATGGGGCAGGTGGAGCATGTGCACCGTGCGGTCACCCCCGACCTCAAGCAGGTTGGCAACCGGCTGGCGATCGTGGGCCTCTCACGCGGCGAACTCGCCGGCAGCCAGCTCGAACTCGTGGGCCGTGTCCACGGCGGGCGGGTGCCGCAGGTCGATGCGGCGGCCTGCCGGAGTGTGTTTGCGGCGGTGGCGGCCGCCCAACGGGCGGGGTTTGTGGCCGCCTGCCACGACTGCTCCGACGGCGGGCTTCTGGCCGCGGTGGCCGAGATGGCGATCGCCGGCGGCTCAGCGGCGCGGATCAGACTCGCCGACGTGCCGATGGAGGCCGATGGCTCCGACGGGAAGGGTGCCTCGCTGCATCGCGATCTTGCGATCGCCTTCACCGAGACGCCGGGCCGCTTCATCTGCGAAGTGCCTGCCGCTCTCGCCGACCGGTTTGCAGTCGAGATGAATCAACAGAGCAAGACCGAGCGAAACGAGACACAGCCGGTGCCGTGGGCCTGGATCGGCGACGTCATCGCCGGCGACCAGTTGGAGATCGTCTCCAC
>CAYSPN010000280.1:0-9138 GCA_964432895.1 uncultured Candidatus Kuenenia sp. | reverse complement strand
CGTGGTCGCGTGCTTTTCGATGTCTGCAACGTTGAAGTTCGAAGGCATGTGCTGCGATGTGTCGATCGACACGATCACATACACGCCGCACCGCGCACCAGAAGCGGCAATGCTCGCCAGCCGACGCGCGCTCGTCTCGGTAAAGTTGGCTGGGAAGTTCGCCACCACCACGAAGCGATACGGCTCGGGCACCTCGGCGTCGGCGTTGTAGTCGCCGATCGACTCGTATTCGTTGCGGAGGTATTTCTGGATCACCAGTTCGATCTGCTCGGTGATGTCGGCCAGGCACTGCTCGATCTGGGGCGGCTCCGTCCAGATGCGGCTGGTGACGAGCAGTTCGTCGTAGTCGGCCAGGTGCATGAAGCCGGCATACTGCTTGCCCAGCCCGAGCGGGTCGATGATCGTGAAGCGGGTCTGGCCCGCCGGCACGCCGCTGGCGATCCGCAGCATGAGCGCCTGCATCATGTCGGATGCGACCTCCTTTTGGTCGCCGGTGGTCTTGATGAGCAGCGACGCCTCGACCGGGAAGGGAACGAGTGCGGGTTGCTTCCAAGCGACCGGTCCGAAGGCGTTGAATTCCTGCCGTGATGACACTCCGCCGGGCACCTTGTCGAGCGACAGGGCGAGCTCGCCAAACCGCAGGCCGGGAGGCGAGACCGTCGGCAATGGGCAGTCTTCCCGGGCCAGATCCTCCCACGAGTGGAAGGCCTCCGCGTCGATGCGGTTGGCCTCATCGTAGGCAGCGGCCGTTTCGGTGCGGGTCGTCCGCCAGGCGTCGGTCATTTCCCGCCAGCGTTCGGCGCGCCGATTGTCGGCCGCGGCCAGTCGCTCGTCGCGGCTGCGGGTGAGGCCTTCCACCTGCTCGGTGCGGCTCGCGGCCAATGCCTCGAGCTTGGGAGGATACTTCTGTTCTGCGGCTGCCTTCGCGGCTTCGAGCCTTTTCTGGATCTTGTCGACCGCGTCGGTGTATTTCGCTTCGAGTTCGGCCAGGAGCTTGTCACGCTTCTCGGCGGCGGCGGTGATGTCCGCCTCGGCCTTGAGCTTTCGTTGTTTCGACTCCTCGGCAAACGTGGCATCGAGCTTGGCCAGTTGGGCGTCGTGGCGGTTTTTGATATAGCCCGTGCTTGCCGTAAGGCACTGCCGCGTGCGGTCGATCGTCTGAGCAAGTGTGGCCCTCAGGGCCGCGGCCTGCTCGCCGGCGGCCCGTCGCATCCGGCCAATCAGCCATAGCCCCAGTCCCGCGCCGACCCCCGCCACGGTGACCAGCGCCGCAGCCGCTGCCCCGGCTCTGGTGGCGAGGTCTGCGGCAACGGTGTCGGGCACGAGGAAGAAGGCTGCCGCCGCCGCCGCGATGCCCAACAGGACTGGCAGCAAGATCGCCGCCGCCCGCGTGCCGCTGGAGTACGCCGTGGCCACGCTCTTGAGGCCGACGAGCTTGGCCGCCGTATCCACGACGGTCGCACGCAGCTGTTCCAGGAACGTGAGCAGGGCGGAGCCTGTCGGCAGCGGCTCCGCATCGGCGGCCGTATCCGCCGGAGCGGCTGCCGCGATCCCGCGATCGGCCAGGAACTTGAGACTGCTGGAGTCGGCCTCGTCGAGTTGGGTGGCCACGCTGGCCAGCTCTTTCTCTGACCGTCGCAGGATCTTCCCAGGCTCGGTGCGCTTCTCCTTGAAGACTTCCCTCGACGAGCCCTCGTCGAACTGCGCGTCTTCCTTGAGCTGACGATCCTGATTTTCCCAGTTGCGGTTGATCGTTGCCGCGAACCCCTTCCGCTGCGTGTCGAGCTTGGTCCGTTCGGCGGCGGCATCGGCATCCGCTTTTTGGGCCACCGCTGCGTGTTCGCGGCGGGTCGCGTCGGTCTCCCTGGTGTACTTCTCCTCAACGGCGGCCAGCGCCGTCTCAGCCTGCTGCCGCGCTGTCGTCGTCTCGGTCTCGTATTCCGACGTGATCTCATGTTCCAGCCGGCTCCGCGCAGCGGCGGCCTGACGGAGGCGGGTGATCTGCTGACGCAGCAGTTCGCGGTCGTAGGCGGTATGGCTCACAGTGGCAGGTCCGGCGTAGGGGATTGAACTGGCGGGATGGACTCGGTGGGATGCAGTCAGGAATCGTCGGTGTCGCTCACCTCGCGACTGGCACGGGCGAGCACCTCGGCCAGCCGGCCGATCGCCTCGAGCGTCTCCTTGACCTTCGGGGCGAGCGGCTCGATGTGCTCCTTGTGAAACGCTCGGCTCGTGGCATCGTCCCAGGTTTCACGGGCTGCATCCCATTTCAGTTGGAGTTGCTTGATGGCCAACGCCATCTTCGATGCGCCGCTGGACAGGTCGGCCCTCATGCCTCGCCCCCGTTCTGGCCGGCGGTCGGCGAGCTGGAGTCGTTGGAGGCCGGACTGGTGGCAACGGGCGGCGTGCTGCTCGTCGGCGCTTCGTCGACGGGCCGCGCGACTGAGGCCTCGCCGCCGGCGGTCGGGCTACCGGTTCCAACGCCCGGCGATGCGGTGTGGGCGTAGTGGTCGAGCGAGCGGAGCATCCGCTCCAGTCGTGCCACCGCCTTGGGACAGTCGATGTCGATTACTTCGCGAAACCGCGTCATGCGGACGCCCGTCTCCTGGAACTGCTGCCGCACCACGGGCGTCCATCGCCGCACCGCCTCCGCCTTCTGCTCGGCCCTGGCCAGCCTCTTCTTCGCCTTCTCGAGCGCCTTCTTCTCCTCGATGCAGGAGGGCTCATTGTTGCCAACCTTCTTGAAGGTGCGGCAGTGCTGCAGGTCTTTCATCGCTTGGTTGACGCCATCGGCCGCCCGACGCACCTCCGTCTTCCAGTAGGCGGCCTGGTCGATGCAGATCCAGTCGACGGCTCGCTGCGCCTGCATCTCGACCTCGGCGAGCGATTGGCCGCTCTCATGACCAAACGCCGCCAGCGCCGCCTTCACGAAGGCGAGCGTATCGATCGATTTGACTTCCGCCTGTGTTGACATGGATCAGTCGGGTCAGCGCTGCTGCTGGTATTCCTCCACCCGCTCGGCCTTGCGGATGAGGAAGGGGACGTAGTCTTCCGTGAGTTCCACGAACCGGGCGAACGTGCTCAGTTGCTGCTCGAACTCCTCGGTGAACTTCTGCTGCTCCTGGTCCCGCCAGGTGGAACTGAGGGCCGCGAGCTGCCGCTGCACGCCCTGCATCTGCGTCATCACTTCGGTGCTGAAGAACCGGAGCCGGGCCGCGAACCGCCGCAGTTCCTGTGGATCGACGATGACCTGTCCCATGATGTCGGCCCTCTTTCGTGGTGCGGACGGCGGCCGCCGCTCGCGGTAAACGTGGTGGTGGGGTGGGCAGGGTGCTGCACCCTCGACCGACCGTTCATGGTATCGATTCCAAGCCGAAAACGCACCGGTTGCCGCAGGACGGTGACGGCGTACACTGCGACCACGCGTGCCAGCCGCCGTTGCTGTTCACCGGGCCCGTGTTTCCCAAGCCGTTTCCTCCCGCTGGAGATGTGAACCGATGCAACCGACCGCCCCCCAGGGATCTGGCCACGACGCCGCGACTGGAACTGCCGCTGCGTCTGGGCGGCCCGTGCCGCAGGCCGCCGGAGCCCATCCTGGCCACCACCCAGGTCACCATGCGGCCCAGCAGGCCAGCACCGAGGTTTCGACGTCGCCTGCCCAGGGCTGGCACGTGAGCCATCTCTTCTACCGGTTTGATCGGCCGCGACTGGCGGCACTCACGCCGGAGGCACGGGTAGAGGGCATGAGGCTTTTCTGCGAGGCGCTCGATCCGGCCGGACCACGGGCTCCCCTGCGGCTGCAGACCTGGCTCGTGCCCGGCCACAAGGCCGACTTCGGCGTGATGGCGATGGATCCGTCGCCGCTCAAGGTCGACGACGTGCATCAGCGGTTGCTGGCCGGTCCGCTCGGACAGGCGATCGAGCCCACCTATTCCTTCGTCGGTCTCACGGAGGTGAGCGAATACGTGCCCACAGTGGAGCAGTTCGGCGAGCGTCTGATCGTGGAGGGCGAGACCCGCGACAGTCCGACCTGGAAGGCGAAGGTGCAGGGCTACGCCTCCCGCGAAGACCACATGCGGAAGGCGAGGCTTGAGCCGGAGCTGCCGCCGTGGCCGAATGCCTGCTTCTATCCCATGAACAAGAAGCGCAAGGTGGGGGAGAACTGGTTCTCGCTGCCGTTCGCCGAACGCAGCCGGCTGATGGCCGAGCATGGCCGGACGGGGATGACGTTCGGCGGCCGCGTTTCGCAGCTCATCACCGTGAGCGTGGGCCTCGACGACTGGGAGTGGGGCGTGACGCTCTGGGCTCGGCGGCCAGAGTTTCTGAAAGAAATCGTCTACACGATGCGTTTCGACGAGGCGAGCGCGCGGTACGCGGAATTCGGCCCGTTCTACACGGGCTATATCAGCACGCCGGCCGAGATCCTCGCCCACTGCCATGTTGCGTAAACACTGCGACGTTGCGTAGCGAGCGTCTACTTTCCCGCAGGCGGTGCTGCCGAGAGGATCATCTCGACGTCGGTCCCGCGGGGCGGTACGCGGCCGTCGAAGGCGTCGAAGAGGAGCGCCTCGTTCGACTGCGAACTCTCGATCGGTAGGTCGAGCATCGCGGTCGGAAAATTCGACAGGCAGACCAGGTCGCCGCCATCGGCCTGATAATACTCCTTGCCGTCGGAGGGATCGGTCCAAAAAGCGCTGCCGGCGAACACCCATTGCTCCTGCATAGGCTTGCCGGTGCGGTTGTCGCGGATCCACTCCTGCGCGGGCAGTTCGTGGACGGTGCCCGCCTCGTCCTTCCACCGCATCATGACGCGAACCACCGGCCCGGTCGCGGCCACGTAGTGGGGATCGAATGACACGGGCTTGCCCGGCACGAGGCCGATGGCCAGCAGCGCCACGTGCACGAGGCGGGCGGTCGACCGCGTGGACACGATCGATTCGTGCTCCTTGGTGCCGTGGGGACAGGCAAAAAACTCGATTGGCCCCTTGTGGATCGCGATCTCTCCCCCCACGACGACCCGCTTGCCCTTGGCGTCGATCCAGACATCCTCGGTGGGCGACAGCCGCTTGAGTTCTGGATGGCGGTCGGGCGCGGCCGGCTGCGGTGCGGGATCTGCTCCGCGGGCCGAGGGTGTCAGCACGAGAATCATCAGAACTGCGAGGGCGGGCTGGGGGAAACTGCCGCAGCGCCCGAGAACCCCACAATTCGGGGCCGGTTTCGGAGACAAGAATGGCCACATAAGCGATGCGGTGGGGTGGGGTGGGGTCGTGGATGCCGGGACTGCCGTCAGGTACCATACCGAACCCTCCCGGCCGGTGCGAACCCGAGCCTGGCCCGCGTGATACCCCGGCACGGATGAACCCATGATCACGAACACGACACAGACGCGAAACGGCAAGCCAAAAAAAACCGGCAAGCGGGGAAAGGCAGCGGCCGACGCGCGGCCGGACGCCATTGCGGCAGAGGCTGGCGGGCAGTCAGATCACAGCGAGGCGTCGTCCGCCGGAGAGGCCATGTCGCGGTCAGATGCCACCCGAACGCCGGCAAAGGTGGGCGCCGGGGCTGCCGGCCGTCGCATCCGGGCGATCGCCGACGTCAGCGAGTCGCTCGATGTGCGTCGCCGCCTGCGGCGTCTCGCCCGGCAGATCGAACGCCGTTCGCAGGACATGCAACACATGTCGCTCATCGAGGGAGCGATCAGCGATTGCCTCGATGATGCGGCCGCGACGACCATCGACCGAGAACGGTGGCTCTTGTGCGAGGCTGCCACCTGGGGGCTGGCCTGGATGGCGCGGACCCGGCGAGCGGGCGGTTCAGCCGGCGGTCTGCTCGAGCGGCTCGTGAAGTCCGCGCGGTCGGCGCAAGCTCCGCTCGCGGCGGGCGACACGCTCGCAGCCCGGTTCGTGCTGACGGTATCACGTCTGTTCTGCGATATCGAAGCCTGTCGATGCCTCGACCGCGATGCCGTCTCGGCCCTCGGCGACGAGATCCGACGGCTGGTGTCGGCCGAGGGAACGGTCTGCCTGCGGGGCTCGGCGGCGATGGTCGAGCGGGTGGTGCGGTGGAGTGCGGCGCGGGATGTCGGGCTGGCGACCGGCTCGCTGCCATGGGACGAGTCAGCAGAGAAACTGTTTGCACAGGCGGCTGCCACGACGCTTCGTCTGCTCGGTGGCCAGAGCCGGCTCTTGGTGGGAGCGGGCCGGATGCCGGCGGCCTTTTCCGATCCGGTGCTGGCGGTGGCGGCGGAATCCCGCCGCAAGCGGGTGCGGCACACCGCCGAGGCGCTACAGGGGCCCACGCAGCCCCGCGCGGCTGGCGGACGAAAGAAGAAACACGACAAACATGAGCGGCTTTTGCCCAGGGATCTGCACGATGCGTCGGCGGCCATCGCGATCATCCGCTCCGGCTGGGAACGCAACGCGGTCCGGGTGCTGCTCCACTACCGCGACGCCGTGCCTCATCTGGAAATCGCGGTCGGCGACCGGCTGCTGGTCGATGGACCGTGGCAATGGCGGGCCTCGCAGGGCGGACGACTGCTCGAGATGGAGGGGCCATGGAGTCTCTCCTGCTGGGAGTCGGACAAGAAGGCGACCTACCTGGAGATCATCGCGCCACTGTCCGGTGGCCTGCAGATCGACCGCCAGATCGTCCTGATCCCGCGGGATCGCGTCGTGCTACTCGCTGACACGATCACGCACCGGGCTGGCGACCGGGGTGGCGACCATGTCAGTGATGTTGTCCAGGAACCGCTGTGGTCTCAGGCGAGCGGTGGGCTGCGTGTGGAGTCAGTCGTGCCGCTGGCGGCCTCGCTCGAGGGCGAGCAGGCTGAGGAGACCCGCGAGGTCCTCGTCTACGACACGAAGCCGCGGCTCATGGCGCTGCCGCTCTCCCTTCCCGAGTGGAAGACCGCCGGCCGTGGCAGCTTTGCGGTCACGCCTGACGGGCTCGCACTCGATCATCAGGCTGCCGGCAGCCGCTGCTACGCTCCGCTCTGGCTCGATCTCGAGCCCGCACGGCAGGGACGGCCGCTCACCTGGCGGCAGTTGACGGTGGCCGACACGAGGCAGAATCTTCCGCCGCATCAGGCCATCGGATTCCGGGTCCAGGAAGGCCTTGACCAGTGGCTCGTCTACCGCACGCTCGACGAGCCGCGGAACCGCACGGTGCTCGGCTGCAACATATCCTGTGGATTTCTGATGGGCCGCATCGGTCGGACGGGGGTCGTCGATCGCGATATCGAGATTCACTAGACAATCATTTATTTGGGCCGCTGACCAAGGAGGCGTCATGGCCGCCGTGGACGATCTCGCTGAGCGGTGCCGACACAACCTCGCGTCGGTTCGCGACCGCGTGGCCGCGGCCTGCCGATCGGCCGGTCGCGATCCCGGCGACGTCCGGCTGGTTGGCGTGACGAAATACGTGTCGGCGGAGTCGACTCGCATGCTGCTCGACGCAGGTTGCATCGATCTCGCTGAGAGCCGGCCGCAGTCGCTCTGGGCCAAGGCGTCGGCACTCGCAGATCACGCCCCCGCGCCACGGTGGCATCTCATCGGCCACCTGCAGCGGAACAAGCTCCGACGCACGCTGCCGCTCGTGTCACTGTTGCATTCGCTCGACAGCCTGCGGCTCCTCGAGTCGATCGAGGCCGAGGCGTCGGCCTCGGGGCTTGTCAGCGATGCCTTGATCGAGGTCAATCTCGCCGGCGATCCGGGCCGCACCGGGGTCATGGAAGCAGACGTGCCCGCGGTCCTCGAGGCGGCAGGCCGCGCTCCGCATGTGCGGGTGCTGGGACTGATGGGCATGGCGGCCGTGCCAGACGGGGATGACAGCGGCGCGGCAGCGCGGCGGCAGTTTGCCCGGCTGCGGGAGCTGCGGGACGAACTCGCCGGCCGCCTGCCTACCGTCACGGGGCTCCGCGAGCTGTCGATGGGGATGAGCGGCGACTTCGAGGAGGCGATCCTTGAGGGGGCAACCCTCGTGCGAGTCGGCTCGGCCCTCTGGGAGGGAATCGAGGGGTGAGCGTTCATCCAAGCCCGCAGCGCAAGCAAGGGTATGCGGCCGGTTTCATCCCATGGGCTGCACAACGCCGATTCCCTCGCTCGCGCGTCGGGCTTGCATGGGGGTGGGGCCGCATATCAGGATGCCGGAACTGTCCTTGTCATCTTTCAGGAGGCCATTCATGTCGTCGCAGACGCTGCAGCTGATCACGTCCCACCGCGGTGCGTCGTTTTTCGGTGTCGACAAGGTCGATGTCTCGATCGGTCCGCTCGCCGTGCGTTCGCGACGGCTCGCCGGCGGCCGCCGCGACGGCGTGCTGCTCGTGGAGCTCGTGGCGGGTTCGACGAAGGTCTACGTTCTTCCCGACCGTGGCCTCGGCATCTGGAAGATCATGGCCGGCGAGTTTGAACTCGGCTGGCAGTCGCCCGTGCACGGACCGGTGCATCCGCGATTCGTGCCGCTTGCCGAACCATCGGGACTGGGCTGGCTCGACGGCTTCGACGAGCTCGTGGCCCGCTGCGGTCTGGTGAGCAACGGGGCTCCCGACTTCGATCATTCCGGTCGCCTGCTGCACCCGCTGCACGGCCGGATCGCCAACCTGCCGGCGCATCATCTGGATGTCACGCTCGATGATGCCGCCGGCACGATCACGCTCACGGGCGCCGTCGACGAGACTCGGTTTCACTTCCAGGCCCTGCGGATGACGACCTCGCTGACGCTGCACGCCGACCGGCAGCGGGTCTCGTGGACCGACACGGTGAAGAACATCTCCGACCGTCCGACCACGATGCAGATGCTCTACCACGTCAACTTCGGACCGCCGCTTCTCGGACCTGGCGCGGAGTTGGTGGCCGCGGTCGAGGAGTTGGCACCCCGCGACGAGACCGCGGCGGGCGATGTGGGCAGCTGGAACCGCTTCGAGGCGCCGCGGGCCGGCCGCAGCGAGGAGTGCCACTTCATGCGGCACCGGCCCGACGAAAAGGGGCTGGCCACCGCGATGCTCGTGGCCCCGGAGGGGCGGCATGCGGCCTGTCTATCGTGGCGGACCGACACGCTCCCCTGCTTCACGCTTTGGAAGAACCAGACGGGCCTTGCCGACGGCTACGTGACCGGTCTCGAGCCCGCCACCAACTTCCCCAA
>CAYSPN010000279.1:0-6488 GCA_964432895.1 uncultured Candidatus Kuenenia sp. | reverse complement strand
GCTACTCGGTCGGGCTGCGAATCTTTTCATGGAGCATCTTGTCGCGGATCGTGGCCGCCAGCTCGTAATTCTCAGCCCGGATTGCCTCGGCGAGCTGCTCGTCGAGTGTGCGGCCCACCTCGTACCGCTGCCGGACGCTCTCCCGCATCTCGAGGAGTCGCTTCACGAGTTCGTCCTCGTCGTACTGTTCGGCCGCGTCGTAGCGGGCAAATAGATCCCGGAACTGTCCCAGTCCACGATTGATCTCACTGATCGCCGCCTCCGGCCCCGACTCCTGAAGCGCGGCAAGGGACGCGGCTTGCACACGGTGAAAAAGCACGAACGGCCGATACTGCTCATGCGAGAGCGTCCACTCTTCGTCCGGGGAATGCTCCCGCACGAAGTCCATGAAGGCCAGACTGTGGTCGGCGTCCTTGGCGGCCCGGCGGTATTCCCGCAGCGACAGCCAGCAAAGCCGCCGGTGGTAATACTGCACGAACTCCCTGTCCGCCTCAGCGCACTGCTCCTTCGACAGCCGGAACGAACCACCCTCCCGGATCACCTCGCTGACGAGATAGTCGTAGTAGGTCTCGGCGCCGTGCGGCCGCAGGCCATCCGGTCGCAGGTCGGTCTCCATCTGCAGCAGCCCCATGTCCACCCGCATCTGGAGCACCTCCCGGCCGCTGCGTGCCTTCACCAGGCGAGCGTTGACCTCACCGGGCTGAAAATCCCAATTCTTGAGGAGGGTATCAATATCGCGGGCCGCAGCCATGGGGTCGCACTCCTTCCCGGTCAATCCAAAACCGCGGCGTTCTTGCCACGCATGAGGATTATACCAGCGTCGATCTCCCAAAGTGTCAGGTCGGAAAAGGCCGGTTTGGAGCCCGGTTCGGAGCCTGTCTCGGCAGGCGCGTTTAGTCTTCGGTCCGGCGGCGGAGCCGCTTGGTCTCGGACCTGCGGTGCTTGGTGTCGAGCCGCTTCGCTTTTGCGGCGCGGGGTGTTGTCGAGCCGCGGCGAGTCTTCGGCACAATCAATGCCCGCTCAAGGATGTCTGCCAGTTTTTCCAGACAGTCGGCGACGTTTCGAGATTGATCGCGGTGCCGCTGGCTGGAGATCACGAGCATCCCGTCGCCGGTGAGGCGGGGCCGCTCACGCTGCAGCAGCCGCCGTCGCACGTCGTCGGGCAGATGCGGTGAATGGACCGCATCGAACCGGAGCATGGCCTTGCTGCTGGTGCGATTGACGTGCTGGCCACCCGGGCCGCTGCTCCGGGCAAACTGCCACTCAAGCGCCGCTGCTGGAATCAGCAGCGGCCCGACGCGGACTTCCTTTTCCTTGGACATGATGCGGCCGCGTTGAGAATGGTAGAATTTTCATCATTTTATACTGGGATTCATCAGATGCCGAAACCGATGCTGAATCGCCTGTCGCTCGTCGCGATGGCGGCCATGGCCCTGGCCGCGGAGTGCGCAGTCGCCCAAGAACCAGAATCATTGACGGAGCAGCGCCCTGCCCAGCTGGCCGATCTTTGGACCCGGCCCGGAGAAGACTGGGGCACTTTCCTGGGGCCCACGGGCAACGGACGCAGCGATCTGAACGGCATGACGGTGCCATGGCCGGCCGGCGGCCCGCCGATCGTCTGGCACTGCGAACTCGGTGAGGGCTATTGCAGCCCCGCGGTGGCCAAGGGGCGGTGCGTGATCTGCGACCGCGTAGAGCAGGAGATCCGTGTCCGCTGTCTCGTGGCCGAAACGGGCAGAGAACTCTGGCAGAAGCGGTATCCGACTGACTACGTCGACATGTTCGGCTACGACGGCGGACCACGGGCGGCGGCGGTGATCGCCGGTGATGCGGTGATCACGTTCGGCCCCGAGGGACGGCTCGAATGCCGCAGCCTGGTCGACGGCACAAGCCGCTGGCAGGTCGACACATCCGCGACGTATCACGTTGTGCGGAACTTTTTTGGCGTCAGCGCCGCGCCGCTGGTGGTCGACGTCGGTGAGGAACGGCTGGTGATCGTGCAGGTCGGCGGCAGCCCTCCAGGATCCGCGCCGCCGTCGCCGGAACGGCTCGACCTCGTGAAGGGGCTCGACAGCGGACTCGTGGCGTTCGATCTGGCCACGGGCCGAGAGCGTTGGCGGTCGAGCGACCAGTTGGCAAGCTACAGCACGCCGGTGCGGGCGACTCTCGACGGTCGAGACTGCCTGCTGGCCTGGATGCGGGATCGGTTGCTCGTGGTCGATCCGGCCACGGGCGGCGTGCGGGCCGATTTTCGGTGGCGGGCCGACGAACTCTTCAGCGTCGTCGCCGCCAGTCCGGTCGTGGCCGGCAACGAGGTGCTGCTCTCGGAAACCTACGGCCCCGGGAGCGTGCTCCTGACCGTCACTGCAGAGGGGCTGCAGCCAGTTCGCCAAGACCCCGCCGGCAGTCGCGCGAATCGCAGCCTCAAATCCCACTGGGCGACGCCGGTGGTGCACAACGGCCATCTCTACGGGTCCAGCGGACGCAACGCCGGCGATGCGTTGCTCGTCTGTGCCGACTGGAAGACGGGCGCTGTCCGCTGGAGCGAGCCCGGCCTCGGCAGGTCGAGCATGACAGGCGTCGATGACCACCTGATCGTGCTCGGGGAGTTTGGCGATCTCGTGCTCGTCAAGGCTACGCCTGATGCCTACACGGAGGTGTCGCGGGCGCGGCTCGTCGCTCCGGTGACAGACACGCAGAAGGCCACCCGCCAGACCGCTGGCAGTCCTGGCGGCACGCAGGACCGCGGTGTCGAGCTGCTCGTGGCGCCGTGCTGGGCCGCACCGGTGATTGCCCACGGCTATCTTTACGTGCGCGGTCAGGGGCGGCTCGTCTGCCTCGACCTGCTGCCCACGAAGACCGACTGATCCAACACCGACTGATCCAAGTCCAACTGATCACTGTTCAGTAATGCCTGCGACGCTCGCCTGCGCCGTTGTCAAGACTGAAACGCAGAGCATGCCAGCACCGGTCCGGCAACGTGACGCATCGCCTTCCTGCGGCGGGAAACAGCGAGCTCGAACTTCTCTGGACAGTCTGCGCACGACCGTCCCATACTTTCGCCCTTCAAGGTTCGGGCGGATGCCGCGGAGGAGAAGACAAGAGCATGTTTCATGTGGCCATCAGTCAGCTGACGACATCACGCTGCGAACTTCCGGAAGAGATCGCCCGCCTTGCCAATCATGGTTTTGATTGCCTGTCACTGTGGCGGGCCAAGCTCTCGGACCTCGGGCCAGCGGCCGCGGCGTCGCTCCTGACCAGGGCAGGCATGCGTGTGTCGAGCCTGCAGTGGGTGGGTGGCTTCACGGGCGGCGACGGCCGCACCTTTGCGGAGAGTATTGAGGACGCCGCTGAGGCGATCGAAACGGCCGCCGTTGTCGGTGCGCCGGTGCTGGTTGTTCACAGCGGCTGCCGTGGCGGACACACTCGGGCCCACGCCCGCCGACTGCTCGTCCAGGCACTCGAAACGCTCGCTCCGATCGCGGGGGCGGCCGGGATCACGCTGGCTGTCAAACCGATGCACTCAGCAGCGGCCTCCGGCTGCAGCTTCCTGACACGGCCCGTCGATGCCTTGGAACTGGTCGAAGATGCCGCCGATCCAGCCATCCGCCTGGCGGTCGATCTCTGGCAGTTTGGGGATGATCCGGACCTGCTGCGGCTGCTTCCGCGGCTGGCCGCGGTGACGGCGCTCGTCCAGGTGGCCGACCGCGAAGGTCCGCCGACGGCCGAACTGGACCGTCTGCCGGTCGCCCGCGGTTCGTTGCCGCTGGAATCGCTGGTGATGGCCTTCATCGACCACGGATACGGGGGCGATTTCGAGTTTGATCCGGTCGGTGAAACCGTGGTCGCGTTGGGCTACGACCGCGTGCTGGAGGAGGCCCGTCGCGTCGCCGACGCCTGGACCATGGCCGTTGAAGAGCGGCTGCTGTGGAACCGCGTGACGGCTGCCGTGTGGCAGACTCCCCGCCTTCAGTTCTTCTCGGCAGGGTCTCGCAGGTCCCAAGCCTCGAGCCAGACCGTCTCCCGCGGCTGAAGCTGGAAATCCCGCCGGAGCTTCTGGTCGAAATCGTCCATGTGGGCGGCGCCGTAGAAGATGGCGATCTTCGTTCGCCCCTTGGCGATCTGCTCCGTGAGCACCTCGAGCGCGGCCGCATTGCGGTCGGTGATCAGCGACGATCCCTCCTCACCACCGAAGGCAGCGGTGAGCACTTCCATGTCGGTGAACTGCTCTGCCATCAGCCGACGCAGCCGCAGTTCCCGGTTGTTGCCGAAGAGAATGCCGAAGATGTCGCTGAAGCCGACGTCGCCCGCCGGCTGTTTGCCGCCGCGGTCGGCGCGAGCCGTGCTCTCCCGCATCACCCGGGAAAACATCGACCACCACGATTCGCCCCGCTTGGCCATGGCGGCATCGAATTCCTTCGGGGATAGGTCGGCATGCACGAAGTTCTTCGCGGTGTAGTCGATCTGATCAAGCTGGAATTCGAGCCCGAGCATCTTGGTGAGCCCCTGTTGGGCGTTGCCGATGGCTCCCGAGGGCTTCCGGCCCGGCTTGGGCACGCGGGCATTGTCGGGGGCCACCAGTTCGTAGAGCACCGCGTCGTAGTCGGCGAAGAGCCGGTCGAGCGTGTCGTAATACTGCCGGCTGCCCAGATGGACGGCGCCAATGAGATCGACCTCGAGCGGCTGCTGCCGGCCGGCGGCCGCAGCTGCTTGCGGGGTTTCCACATAGGTCGCGATCGCCGTTTCAAGCGCCATCGGCTTGCGGGCTGAGTCGCGGGTGATCCTGAGAAAATCATGCTCCTGCTCGGCCTGCCGGTCATCAGCCGGAGCGGCGGCCCGGCCGGCCCGAGGTTCCGCCGCCCGTGCCGGCAGCATGGTGGCAAACCAGGCAAGAAGCGCGGCCGCGGCAATTGCTACGGCAGGGATGCTCCGCAGTCCGGCGGGAAGATGCCTGTGCGTGCTCGCCATCGGATGGTCTCCAGCGTTGGAATCCCGGTCGGGAGGGATGGGGCCGGGGTTTCCTGCAACATACCCGAGTCTGCCCCGCCTGCCACTCTTTTCCCCGCCGCGACGGAAAATCCGCACATCCGGCAGAGTCTGCCAACTTTCGTCAACTCGGCTCACCAGCACGACCGATACCGAAGGAGCAATCCGCATCGGCGGAAAACAGGCTCCTGCTCCCCAGGACACACAAGCGATGGTCACGAAGCAGCGGTTCACGCGTCTGGCGGCTCTGGTTCTCGTTGTGGCTCACAGCCTCGTGGCGGGCATGCCCAGCCATGCCGGGGACTGGATGCCCATGCTGCCGAACCAGGATTTCTACGACTTCCAGCTGTTCTCCCCGCCGGACCTGCAGGAGTATGAGATCTACCCCGAACCGAGCGAGGGGATCTTCTTCAACTACGACCGCCTCTACTGGGGCATCACGCCGCCGCGGGTGACGGGCGTGGGAACGACGCAGAACGGCAATTACATCATCCCGACGAGTCCGATCTCGCCGCAGACAGTGGTGCAGCTGAACAACGCCAACATCACCGCCTCAGGAACAAGCGGTGGCGGCAGTATCATCGGCGGTCTTTATACGTTCGGATCCGATCCACTCCAACTCGATCTCAATACCAGCTGGATGCGGACGCGGATGGGCTGGGGCAATCGCTACGAGGGTGGCTGGATCTACGACAACAACGGCGTCAACATCAGCTACTTCAGCATTGCCCAGGACCAGAGCTTCCAGACCAACAGTGAATTCGCTGCCTCATCGCCAACCCAGACATTCACGCAGGAAGCGACTGGCGGTGGAGGTGGTGTTGGTGGCGGCGGCGTTGGCAACATCAATCAATCACTCGTGACCACGACGATCACGTCGGAAAGCCCGCCGCCTGACCACCTCATCTCGCAGAAGCTCACTCAGGAAAACAGCGTTGAGATCCAGAGTGTCGGAGCGGCAGCTATCATCCGCCGTGAGCTCGGCAAGCGGGGCAGCGGCACGACCGCACGGTTCGGCCTGGGACCGCGGTTCATGCAGTTTGCGGAGCGGTACAAGCTTGGCTATGAGAGCAACCAATATGCCTTCAACATCGGCGGTGGAGCCGGTGGTACGACCGGTGGTGGTACGACCGGTGGTGGCACGACTGGCGGCGGCACGACTGGCGGTGGCACGACAGGTGGTGGCACGACAGGTGGTGGCACGACAGGTGGTGGTACCACCGGCGGTGGCACGACTGGCGGTGGCACGACAGGCGGCGGGCTGGGTCAAGGCCAACTCCTCGGAGGCGGCAACATCCAAGAAAACCTTGGAACCGGCCCGGCCGGCAATGTGCTGGGCATCACAGGCGTCGACTCACTCCCCGGCCAGGGCCTCGGCACGGCCCTCCAAACCGGCGCCTGGGAGACCTACACCAGCAACAATATGGTCGGGCCGGAGTTCTCGCTTCAGTTCGAGTCACAACAGGGCCGCTGGCTGTTCTCCAGCGAGTTGAAGTTCACCG
>CAYSPN010000278.1:0-5747 GCA_964432895.1 uncultured Candidatus Kuenenia sp. | reverse complement strand
CGCGATGCCCACCGGATGCGCCAGCACGCTTGCGAAACTCTGACGGAACCTCGCCGCCTCGAGGAGTCGTGGCAGGAAGGAAAGCACCACGGCGACGAGTGCCACGGGCACCGCCCATGCCGGCCAGCCTCGCCAGCCAGTGATGATTCCCCAGGCGACGAGCACCCAGGGAAGGATCTGACCGCCGGCCAGCAGGATCGTAAAGGGCAGAATCGTGGCGGGGGACCCGATCCCCTCGGTCGCATTCTTGGACAGTCCCTTCCAGACATCGAGACTCCGCGTATACATCCGGCAGGAGGCGATGTCCGTGGCGTCGAAGATGTCGGTGCGGAGGCCGGCACGGCGAAACGCCCGCGGCAGCTTGATGCCATCGTGCAGCGATGCGCGGATGGCTGTGTGGCCACCCGCCCGGAGATAGTCGCCGCGACGCGTGATGAAGAGCTGACCGCAGCCGGCGGCCAGCCCCGGCGAGTTGTCCATGCGGCTGCGGGCGATCGGCAGGAAGCCCAGCAGCACGAAGTGGATCAGCGGCAGGAGCAGCCATTCGAGGAACGAACCGGTCACCTGCCGCGGAAAGCCAGAGATGAGTGACGCCCGCGAGGCATCGAGGAACGCCACGCAGCGGCCGACTGCGTCGGGCGCCAGCAGCACATCGGTGTCGAGGAACACCCACGTGTTGTGCGCCGCCGCCTCGGCCAGTTGCGCACAGGCATGCTGCTTGCCGCACCAGCCCGGCGGCAGCGGCCGGCCGCGGACCAGTCGCACGCGCGAGTCTTGCTCGGCGAGCTGGTGCACGATTTCGTCGGTGCCGTCGGTCGAGGCGTCGTCGAGGACGACCACTTCCAGATCGACATCGCGGCTGGCGAGGATCGCCCGCACGCACCGCTCGATCGCCGCCGCCTCGTTCCTCGCCGGCACCAGCACCGACACCGCTCCACGCGGAGCACGGCCCTCGTGGTCGTCTCGGCTTGGCGACCGCAGGTCGCTGGCGTTGAGGCTGCCCTCCCGGCAGCCAGCGTTCCTTGGAAGTTCGGGAGGGTCTCGCAGCACTCCCCCCTGCTCCGGTGCGGGGAGAAATACCTTGAGATTGAAGAGCGTGAGCAGTGCCGGAATCGCGGCCAGCAGCAGGGCCGTCACCGTGAGCAGGGAGATCGTCATGCCGCTCATTCCAGCCGCTCCCCGCCGTGCGAGGCGTCGAACCGCTCGCCCCGCCACCAGGCCTTCCAACGCCGTAGGCTATCGTAGACCCAGCCCACGCCGACGTCGCCTGACGCCAGCACCGTGAAGGCATGCGGGTCGCGGCGGATCGCCGCCGCAGCGAGCCTGTCCTGCGTGGCTGTGAGCGCCGCCTCCAGCACCGCCAGCCACTCTTTCGCGTCGCGATGCTGGTCCGCGTCGGCGACTCGTATCGCCGGCCCGAACGCCACGAGCGCCTCCGGCAGACGCTCGCTCCAGAAGGGATACTCGACTGCCACCGGCACGATCAGACCCCGACCGCTGGCGGCTGCGGCATGGGCCACGCCGGGCCGGATCGCCGGCGGCCGGGTCCGCGGATCGGCAAACTCACCCTGGGACGTGATCCAGAAGATCACGTCGCCGCGGCGGCTGGCCGCCTTGGCCATCCGCAGAAAACGGGCGGCGCCCCGCCGCGAGTGCGGCTCGATGCCAAGGAACCCGATGCGTTCCATGAACTTGTATTTGCCAAGCGCGGCAGCCTCGATCGGGCCGTAGTTGAGCCGGTCGGGGTAGCACTTTCCGGCCAGCAGGAGAAAGACGAGCGGATCCCACCAGCCGGGGTGGTTGGTATAGAAGATGACTGGCTCCTCGCCGATATCGGGCTGGCCCGCTTGGCTTGCCTCCCCCGTCAGCACCCGGAGAGCATGGAAATGGCGGCGGAAATAATTCCGCACGTAGAGCATGAACCAGCCGTAGAGTTGCTTGGAGAAAGCGGGCAGTTCGTGCTCGTGGACGTCGTCCGGCGGCGGCATGGCAGCAGTGCCCGGTGGCGGTCGGAGATCCCGGTCAGGCGGGGCATGCTGCGGGGCGGCCAACAGATGCCGCCCGTGCGACGATGCCGTCCTTATCGACGCAGTCGGCGGCAATCCATCCCGACATCATCACCATCGGCATGCCGGGGCCGGGATGGGCCGAGCCCCCGGCGAGATACAGGCCTTCGATATCGGGCGACCGGTTGGCCGGCTTGAAGGCGCCCAGAAATTTCCCGTGGCTTGCCAGACCGTAGATCGCGCCGTCGAGCACGTGGTAGCGGTCGTTGATGTCCTGCGGCGTGAGCGCCCGTTCGAAGACGATGTGCTTCTCGAGATCCTTCATGCCCGCCGTGCTCTCGAGTTTCTCGATGATCCGACGGCGATACGGCGCGAACATCTTCGACCAGTCGTGGTGGGGCCGCAGGTAGGGCGTGTGCACGAGCACGTAGAGCGCCTCTCCCCCCGGGGGCGCGACCCCGGGCTCGGTCACGGCGGGCGCGCAGACATAGCAGGTCGGGTCTGGCGCCGGCTCGCCGCGACGGTAGATCATCTCGAACTCCTCGTGCGGATCGTGCGAGAAGACGAAGTTGTGGTGGATGAGCTGCTCATACCGCTTGTCGAGACCAAGGTAGAGCACGACTCCCGAGCAGGCAGGCTCGTAGCGGCGACGGTGGAGGAACCGTTCGCGAGGCTGGCCATCGACCAGTTCGCGGTGCGTGCGAACGCTGTCGGAATTGCTGACGACGGCCCCCGCGGCGATCGTCTCGCCCGCCTCTGTTTCCACGCCCCTGACGCGGCCCCCTTCCACGACGATCCGGCGGATCGGTGTCCGCGTGCGGATCTCCACGCCAAGATCGACGGCCAGGCTGGCCAACGCCCGTGGCACGGCACCGGTGCCGCCTCGGGGGTACCAGACGCCGTCGTTCGACTGCATGTGCGCGATGCCGCAAAGCACCGCGGGCGAGGCCTCGGGTGAGCTGCCGACATACTGCGTGAAGTGATCGAGCATCTGGGCCGTCCGCTCGTCAGGCACGAACGACCGCACGGTCCCAGCCACGCTGCGGCCGGGCCTCATTCCCATCACTTCCTTGACGATTGAGAACGACATGCCCCGGCGGGGGTCGAACATGTCCTTCAGCCCCCCCACGTTCCGCCAGAAGAAATAGTCTTCAGAGATCTGGTGCAGTCGTTCTGAGAGCTCCATGAACCGCGCATAGCCGGCGCCGCTTCCCGTGCCGGGAGCGTAGGCGTCGAGCGTGGCCCGCATGCGTTCAACGTCGGCATAGAGGTCGAGCCTCGTGCCGTCGTCAAAGAAACTCCGCCACTGGGGATCGAGCGGCACAAGGTCGAGATGATCTTCCAGTTCGCGGCCCGCCTCGGCGTAGATCCGCTTGAGCACCCGGGGAATGGTGAGGATCGTCGGGCCCATGTCGAAGCGGAAGCCCTGCTCCGCGAGCACGGCCGCCTTGCCGCCGACCCACGGATTCTTATCGCAGAGCGTCACGGCATAGCCGCGGGCGGCGAGCGTGCAGGCCGTCGCCAGACCGCCGAGGCCGCCACCCACGACCACCACCCTGTTGTGTTCATGCGACATGTTCATCGTGCCGTCCTCGGCTGTCTGGGGGCGCTGTGCTGGTGGGAATCTGTGTTCAGGAGACGGCCGTAGGGCCACTGTCATACCGCATGAACGGGTTCTGTGCCTTTGGATCGTGGTGCCGGCCGCCGGCCCCGCTGATGGCCATCGATACCCAAATCTTTCAGCAGCAGATCGGAGGCGATCCGCGCCGAGGAGTAGATCACCGGCAGCCCGCTGCCCGGATGCGTGCCACCCCCCACAAGGTAGACCCCATCGAGATCCTCGAACCGGTTGTGCGGCCGCAGGTGCAGCATCTGCTTGAGGTCGTGAGAGAGGTTGAACGTCGCCCCGCGGTAGATCTCGTAGCCGTCCTGCCAGTCGTCGGGCGTCAGCATCTTCTCGTAGCGGATCCGCTCCCGGACGCCATAGATGCCGAGCCGTTCGAGCTGGTCGAGAGCCACCTCCCGATAGCCTGCCGCCTCCCGCCGCCAGTCGACATTGGGGTGCCGCTGGGTCACGGGAATGAGCAGGTAGAGGGTGCTCATGCCGGCCGGAGCGAGCGTCGAGTCGGTGATGCTGGCATTTTGAACATACATCGACGGATCGGTGCCGAGCCGGTGCCGGGTCTCGATGTCGGCGAGATTCTCGCGGTAGTTGTCAGATAGATAGATGGTGTGGTGTGGAATCTCGTCGTAGCGGCCATCGATGCCGAGGTAGAGCATGAAGGTGGAGCAGGAAAACCGCTTCGAGGCGATCTTTCGGTCGCTCCACCGTCGCCGCAGCCGGTCGGGCACCAGCCGCGTCATCGTGCGGGCAAAGTCGGCGTTGACCACCGTCGCATCGGCACCGTAGGTGGCTCGTGATGTCCGCACGGCCGTCACCCTCCGGCCGTTGAATTCGAGCGACTCGACAGGCTCGCCATAGTGGATCTCGACCCCCATGTCGGTGGCGATGCGGGCCATCGTGGCCGAGACGGCGCCGCAGCCGCCGATCGGGTGAAAGACGCCATGTTCATATTCAAGGAACGACAGGATCGAGAACAGGCTCGGGCAGCGGAACGGCGACATGCCGAGATACTTCGACTGGAACGTGAACGCGAGCCGGATTCGCTCGTCGGAGAAAAACGCGCCCAACTCCGCATCGAGGCTTTTCCACGGCTTGAGGATCGGCATCAGCTTGAGCAGGTCAGGCGTGACCAGATCCATCCAGCTCTCGAAAGGCTGTTCCAGGAACGGTGCGAACCGGGCGAACTTATCCCGGTTGGCCACCATGAACCTCGTGAACGCGCCACGGTCTGCCGGCGACAGGCGCGATACCTCCGCCTCCATGCGATCGGCATCGGGCGTGGCGAGCAGTTCCCCGCCGGCACCGAAGACCAGCCGATATTGGGGATCGAGGCGGACCATCTCCACCTCCCGACGCAGGTCGTAGCCGATATCGGTGAAGATGTCGTCCAAGACCCGCGGGTAGAGGAAGAAGGTGGGGCCGAGGTCGAAGCGGAATCCCTCCGGCGTGGTGATCGTGCTGGTACGTCCCCCCGGCACGTCGAGCCGCTCGAGGATCCGAACCCGAAGTCCGGCTCGGGCCAGAAGCATGGCTGAGGCGAGGCCGCCTGGACCGGCACCGATGATGTTGACCGTTCGCGTCATCCCTACTCTTTTCACGAGCCTCGGGAAAAGTCATCCCAGCCCGCTTCCACTCCTGTTGGCCGACGGGAATGCCGAAGCTTCCCGCTGGCGACGGACATCGCATCCGGCGATGCAACTGCTCCGCGGAGGACAGGCAGCCCATGAGTCGTCAGCGCCCGCAGAACATCCGTTTCGCCGGCGACGCCCGTACTATAGGGGGCAGTCGCTTGGGGTCAAGAAACCGCGATCCGTACCGTGATCAGTACGGAATATACATCGCGGTGCGGGCTGGCCGCAGGCCGCCGAAGAGTCCGCGGCGGTAGAGCGGCACGGCTACCGCAGTGGGGGCGTAATAGGTCGTCACCGGGGCGGCGTAGACCGGAGCGGCAGAGACCGGGGCCGGGGCGTAGTAGCTGGTCACGCTGACCGGCGACGCGACCGTTTCCACTGCGTAATTGGCGACCTGCGTCACGGGATAATTGGCGACCTGGGTCACGGGGTAGCTGGCGACCGGATAGTTGGCGACGTAGCCGGTGGCAATGGGCGGGGAGAACG
>CAYSPN010000277.1:0-7528 GCA_964432895.1 uncultured Candidatus Kuenenia sp. | reverse complement strand
AGCTGCGTCTCGAGTCCGGTGAGTCGTTCCGTCAGCGCCTCGGCCTCGGCCAACGCTTCCATGTTGACCGATGTCATCGTGGAGAGCTTCCGTCGCAGTGTCTCGATCTCCGCATCGAGTTCGCCACGGTCCGGTGGAATGATGGGATCATCGCCAGCGTCGCTCGGCTGGTCGGCGGCGGCGGCCGTGGGCAGCTCGGCGTCGCGAGCCGCGGCGTGTTGGTTTGACGCGGTCTCTTGCGCGATGACGTCCTCGATGGCGATGTCGTAGTCGTCGCGAATCCGCTCGACGATCCGGGCGCGGCGGTGGCGAGCCTCGCCCGCCTCGAGTTCATGCGAGTGGATCGTCTCCGCCAGACGCGTCGCCAGGGCACGCGCCTGCTCCAATGTCGTGGTAATGGCCCGCCTGTCGGCGATGACCGTCTCCTGCCCGGCCGCGAGCTCGGTGAGCACCAGCGTGGACCGTTCCGCCGCGACCATCGCCTCGGCGTGGCCGGAGGTTGCGGCCAGAAGGTCGAGATCGATCCCGGCCAGCCGCTGTTCCGCGTCGCCCCGCCGGCGCTTCGCGTCGTCAAGGTCGCTGCGACGGGTCTGCTGGTCGGTGAGTCGGCCCGCAACGGCGTCGCGGGCGCGGGCCAGACGCTCGCCACAGGTGGCCTGACCCACCCGCAGCCGGTGGATTTCGTCGATCACCTCGCTCCGCGAGCGGTCGAGGGTGTCGATGTCGCTCCTGACTCGCTCGAGTTGGTGCCGCGCGTCGGCGAGTTCGCGGTCGATCGTTGCGATGGCGGCCTGCGCGGCGTCGCGGGCGGCGGCACGTTCGACGGTCTGTCGCTCGGCATCGCGGAGGCTCGATTCCAACGCGGCGAGGCCGTCACCGGCTGCGGTCTGCTCGCGGGTGGTGCGATCGAGTTCTGCCCGTGACGAGGCGATGCGTTCGGCGGCCTGCTGCTTCCGCGACTGTGCCAGGCGAATCTCGTGGCGGGTTGCGGCGAGGTCTGCCTGCAGCCGCTCGATCAGGCCTCCGGCCTCGGCCACGGTCCGGGTCAGTTCGTCATGCCGCTGGTCGAGAGACTTGAGTTCACTTCGCCGTGCGACCAGTCCGGTGGCGGCACCCGGAAGACCGATCTCAATCGCGCCGTCGGCCGAGAGGCATTCACCGCCCCGCGTGATGAACAGGGTGCCCGACGGCGCCGAGGCAATCAGCGGGACGGCATCCGCAAGACGTTCGACGACCCACACCCGCGCCAGCAACCGTGCCACGATCTGTGGCCCGCCGGCTGACGTCAGATCGGGGGTGGGAGAGTCAGACAGACCGATGAGCCGGTCGAGGCGACCCACCACGCCCGGCTCGTCATCGACAGCGAAGGCCGTTCCCTCGCGTACGGTCTGGGACGACACGAATCCGATGCGGCCACCGGCCGCCAGCACAGCCCGCGACTCGTCGGTCGCCGACCATTCGGCCTGCCACCGGACGAGGTCGTCGAGCGAGTCGACGAGAAGAGCCTGGCCGAGCGAGCCGAGCGCGAGATCGACGAGCGATGCCCACGCCACATCGGCATCGACATGGTGTGCCAGCGGCCCGAGCAGGCCGGGCACCGTGCGGGAGGGATCGGTCTCCGCGAGCAGTTTCCGCGCGGCGTCGGAGAATCCCTCCTGCCGGCCGATCATCTCCTCGAGCATCGTGCGACGTTCACGGCAGGCCTCCAGCTTCGCCTGCCAGCCGGCGAGCGCCTGCCAGCCGGCGTCGACCGCCTCCGACCTCTCGCGCTGCGTGACGTCGAGCGTCTCGAGTTCGCACTCCACGGCGTTCATTCGCTGGGCAAGCGATGCGATCGTGCCTTCCCAGGTGGCGGCCGATTCCAGCATCCTGGCCAGTTGCAGCCGTGCCGTGTCGATTCTCGTCCGCCAGGAGTCGGCGACACGATGCGATTCCTCGACCCGCGCGGCGGCGCGGTCGAGGTCGGACTGCAGCTTCTGCCGCGCCCGTTCCAGTTCGTCAGCCTTCGCCGTGCGGTCGACAACCGCCTGCCTGGCCCGTGTCGCATGCTCGTGTGAACCCGCTGCAGCTTCCTCGCAGGCTGCCAGTCGGTCGACCAGTGCAAGCGACTCCGCCTCGATGGCCGTGACCTCGTCCCGGGCCGCAGCGACAGCCTTGACTGCGGCCACCTGTTCGCGGGCGGCTCGTCGCAGATCGTCCTCGAGCCGGGCCTGCTCTCCTTCGAGTTCGCGACGACGGTTCCAGAGCACCGTGAGGGTGGCCTCGGCAGCCGCGGCCCGTGCCTTGTCAGTGGCGACCGCCGCCCGTGCCGACTCGAGCCTCGGCTGCAGTTCGACTTCCGTGGCGGCGAGTGCCGCGGCGGCGTCAGCGGCGGCGTTGGTCCGCGCCTCGGTCGCCGAGAGATCGTTCCGCGTCGCGGAGAGCGTGCCTTCGACGCGGGCCACCGCCGCATCGACCTCGGCGAGATCCTGAGCCGCGGCCGCCAGCCGCAACGTGCGGAGCCGGTCGGTCATCTGCTGCCAGCGGCGTGCCCGTGCGGCCTGGTGTCGCACGGTCTCGAGCCGGCTCGCCACCTCGCCGACAATGTCGGCGAGCCGCTGACGGTTCTGCTCGCTGCGTTCCAGACGACGGAGCGCCTCGGTCCGTCTGGCCCTGAACCGCGTGATGCCGGCGGCTTCCTCGAAGACGGCGCGACGGTCACGGCCCGAGGCCACGAGCAACGCATCGACGCGGCCCTGTTCGATGACGCTGTAGGCTTCGGTGGCGGCGCCCGTGCCGGAGAAGAGTTCGCGGATGTCACGCAGCCGCGAGGCTTCGCCGTTGATGAGGTATTCGTTCTCACCGCTGCGGTAGACGCGGCGGGTGATCTGCACCTGAGGCGCATCGACCGGGAACAGGGCATCGGCGTTGTCGAAGATGAGCGACACTTCGGCGGCGTTGAGCGGCTTGCGGCCGCCCGATCCGGCGAAGATCACGTCGGTCATGTCGCGGCCGCGAAGACTGCGGACCGACTGTTCGCCGAGCACCCACTTGATGGCATCGACGACGTTTGACTTGCCCGATCCATTGGGGCCGACGACTGCCGTGATGCCCGCGGGGAACTCGAACCGCGTCCGGTCGGCAAAGCTCTTGAAGCCGAAGAGTTCGAGGGCTGTGAGCCTGGTCATGAAGACGCGTCCGTGGGCGGGGCCGCGTCGGCGGCACCGTCGCCGGCCGGCGCGTCCTCGTCAGATGATGCGGGGGGAATGTCGCGGATTCTGGCGGAGGCCTCTTCGTGAACGCTCATGCTGCCGTCCTCCTCGGCGATGGCGTCGAACACCAGGCGACTCTTGAGCGCGTGGTGGGAACTGGCCTGCTGGAGAAACTGGACGATGTCCGGGTAGGTGCCGCCCATGTCGGCAATCGCGCGGATGATCGTGTCGACTCGGGCGGGAACGTCGGTCTGCTGATCGGGATCGCCCGCGACGAAACGGCTCACGATCGCCGCTGGACCGTCGATGACGACGACGATTGTCGGGCCCGCCTCGGCCCGCAGGCCGTCGCCCACGGGATGTTCGGTGCCGAAGAGCACGATCTCGGGCCGCCGACTGCGGGTGACATGCACCAGCGGCGGCCCCTTCACGTCGAGCACGTGCAGGGAGCAGGCCTCGCCCAGGCGTTCACCCCGCACGAGCGGGGAGGTGGGATCGATCCTCCACAAGCCCCGGAAGCCGCCGTAGCGGGTTTCGGCGCTCGTGCTGGTGAGCAGCGATCGCAGGGCATCGATGCCGTTGGCATCGTCGAGCGTGCCGAGCGCGGCGAGAGCCGCAGCACGGGCGCTCCGCAGGCTGGTGGCCGCTTCTGCCAGTTGGGGTGCCGCAGCCGACTCTCCCAGGTAGGCCAGGGCTTCGGCGGCGGCGAAGCGGATCTCGGCGTCTTTCGACTCGAGCGCGTCGCGGAGCGTGGGCACGCCCTCCTTGCCGATCGCCTCCAGACGCAGCGCCGCTCCCGGCGCCGTGACCGGATCGGAGAGCTGACGGCGGAGCAACTCGAGCCGTGCATGGCGGCCGCCCGGCGGTTCGACGACGGCCAGGCACCGCACGACGCGGATGTAGCGGCCGAGATTGTCGGCGTAGACGGGCGGTATTTCGAGTTCGATGTAGCGATCGGTTTTCGGGGTGGCGACTCCCCGCTTTGAGCCGCGAAGAGAGGTGTGGAACCGCCGATTGATGCAGTCGCCGATCCGCTTTGAGAGACCGACGGAGCGATGTTCCGGGGCGAGAATCAGGCCGATCGGCCGCGACTGCAACGCCACACCGCCGCCGGGCACCTTGGCGCGGAGCTTCGACATCGAATCGAGCGTACCGGTCGACACGGGATCGACGAGCAGTGGCCCCTCGGCGACGCCAAGCACATGGCCGTCGCGGATGCGGCTGCCGAGGACGGCCATCTCTGCCATGCGGGCTTCCATCAGCCAGCCGCCGCCGAGGCTCGTGGTTTCGGAATCGTGGGGCACCTCGACGTGGATGTCGAAGCGGTCTCCTCGACGGACGCCCGGCGGCAGGTAGCCGTGCACCCAGACCAGCGACGTGGATGTCGAGGCCAGCAAGGCATTTGGTTCCACGACGCCGCGGGCCTGCATGTCGGCCATGAGCGACTGCCGCTGGGCGTTGGGGGCGGGATCACTGCCTGTGCCGGCGAGCCCGGTGACCAGCGCCGCGCGTTCGATCCGCTGCGGGTTGAGGCCCCACGGGGCGGCGTAGTCGCCGATGAGTTTCGTATCGGCTTCGAGGCTGGCGAGCGCCTCGATTTCGGGGCTTTGGCTGCGGATCGCCGGGCCGGCGCAGCCAATCATCCCGGCGCACAGCGAGAGCCAGGCGAGCCATGCCGTGGCGACGGTGCCGTGGGAACGGCCCTCGAGCGGTCGGTGTTCGTCGTGCATCCGCGGTGCCATTCGTTGTGTCGTAAGTCTCGCCGTCGTGGCCGGCATGCCGCGCACCCGACGGTCCGTTTCCCGAAGGCTCTTTTCCCGTGGGACGGGCGGGGACAGTAGGTGCCGCAGGGGAGGCGGTCAAGGCTGGCTTGGCCGGTTTGGGCGGGCCTGTGGAGGCCGCGAAAGCTCTTGGCTCCTGCGTGGAGCCCTGCTACGGTTCGCCCCCCGCCGGCCGCCGGAGGGCTGCTGGTCCGACGGACGGACCGCGGACTCGCCGACATTCGCTCAGACCGCACCAGTCACTGACGCAGGGAGTTGCGCACACGTGAGATCGACACACGAAGAACAGCTACAGATTCACGTCCGCTGGATGATCCGTCGTGACATGCGAGAGGTGCTCGATGTCGAGCAGGAGGCCTTCGAGTTTCCTTGGTCCGACGAAGACTTCACCCGCTGCCTGCGGCAGAGAAGCTGCATTGGAATGGTAGCGGAGTCGGGCGACTCGGTCGTCGCCTTCATGATCTATGAGTTGCACCGCAACCGCCTGCACGTGCTCAACTTTGCCGTGGCCCGGTCGCATCGGCGGCTCGGCGTCGGCACGCGGATGATGGAGAAGCTCATCGGCAAGCTGACACCGGAGCGACGGAATCGGATCGTGCTGGAGGTGCGGGAGACCAATCTTCCGGCGCAGCTCTTCTTCCGTTCACTGGGATTCCGTGCGATCTCGGTCCTGAAGGACTTCTATCAGGACACGACGGAAGACGCCTACCTGATGCACTACGTCTCGCTGGCGGCAGCAGGCGTTGAGACGATGCCGAGGCGGATGGCGGGCTAGCGACACGCAACACGGATTCCCTCGCTCGCGCGTCGGGCTTGCATGGGACCGGGCCGCGGGGAGCCCTCGCTCATCCGAGCCCGCAGCGCAAGCAAGGGAGTGCGGGTGGCCCCACGGTCTGGGACGCAGAAGTCACACTCGCGCCGCCAGCAACACATCGATGCGTGCGACTCGATCGCGAAGGATGGCCAGTGCGTCGTCGGTCGTGGGTGCGGCGGCGAAGATCGTCACCACTGGCGCACCGGCGGCGATGGTCTGCTCAGGACGGGGAATGTCGGCAATCGCAGGCCAGCTGCCGTCGGCCTGCGTCCAGGGGGCCGTCTCACACGTCAGCCTATCGATCAGCGGCTGCGTGACGGGCGTCGGCTGTGAGGCGAAGAGCACTGCCTTCGCCCATGTTGAAGCCGGTAGAGGGAGCGGTTGCCCGATCGTGATGGCAGAAGGCGTGGCCCATCCGCAGGCCGCCAGGTGCCTGCCGGCGATCGAGCCTGCGCCCGACCGCTCGAAGAGTTCCATCGACGCAGTCGGCCGCGGGTTGACCTCGATCACGGTGATGTGTCCGGCCGCATCGACGAGCAGGTCGACCCCGACCAGACCGACCGGTCGAAACCGCTCCGCCAGCACATCGCCGAGCCGTGCGAGTGACGCCACCAGTCGCTCGTGATCCGGTCGGCTGCCGGCGCCGTGTATCGTGACGGCGCCGCACCATGCAAACGGGCCGGCATGGCACCATGGCTCACCGATCAGTTGTCGGCTGACGCCGAGCAACTGCGTGGCCCCCTGCGTGAAACAGAACGACGCCGACAGGGGAGTGCCGGACGTGTAGCGTTGCCAGATGTGGTGCTGAATCTCCACGGTCGCATGATGGATCGCGTGGTCGTCTGCCACGGCTCGAGTCCACCGCCGGATGCCGCGGCCACCGGCCCCCGCCCGCGGCTTGACGAGCCACGATCCGTCGAGCGGGACGCTGTCAGGTGAGGGCCGCGTCTCCGGAAACGACAGCCCCGCCAAGCTGGCGGCGGCTGTGAGGTGCACGGGATCCCGGAGTGGCCGGATGACGTCGCTCGGATTGCCGGCCAGTGAACGCACGCCGGCGATGGCATCGATGAGATCGGGATGGTTTTCGATGGCGCCTGTGTAGCACCAGGCCGCGGATGGCGGAAAGCCCGCTGCCGCCGCGATCAGGCTCCAGGGATAGCCCGTGGCAGCATCGCCGATGCCGCTCGCCGCGGGTACGGCCGCTGTGGCGATGGCTTGCAGGTCGAGGTCGCAGAAAAGATCCGCGGCGTGCACATCCCAGCCGGCACGGGCTGCCGATTCCGCCAGTGCCCTGACCGATGCTCCGAGAATGACGAGTTGCCCGACGGAGCCGTGATGTGTCGATTGAGCAGCGGTATTTGTGCGACTCACGATGACCCCGTGGCCGGTTTGGCAGGGCCGGGTTTGAAGGAATGAGGCCGAATGGTATCCTCTGCCCTCCTTTGCATGGTACGTAGATTCCCCCGAAATGGAGACAAGTTTTTATGTCGATGTACATTGGTGAGGCTCTCGCAGGCGACGGCAACGAAATCGCCCATATCGACCTGCTGATCGGCAGCAAAGATGGCCCGGTGGGCGTGGCCTTTGCCAACGCATTGGCCCGTCAGAGCGAGGGGCACTCGAACCTCCTGGCCGTGCTCACGCCGAATCTCGCCGTGAAGCCCGCCACCGTCATGATCACGAAGGTCACGATCAAGGGTGCCAAGCAGGCCGTGCAGATGTTCGGACCGGCGCAGGCTGCC
>CAYSPN010000276.1:0-2798 GCA_964432895.1 uncultured Candidatus Kuenenia sp. | reverse complement strand
AACCTCGACCGCAGTCTCCTGCTCGACCGCAGGCGGCGGCTCGGCGTGCAGTTGAATCAGAAACTCGTTCGGGCCTTCCGCGGTCACCTCGGCCGTCAGGCCGGAGGTTTTCTCATCCGCAAACCGCAAGGGCAGGATGTTGACCATCTCCGGCATCCCTGGAAAAGCACAGAAGCCCATCATCGGATCCGTCATCATCGAATCACTGCGGGGATCTGCAGGACCCGATGCCCGTTCCGGATCCAGCCATGGAGGAATGGTTCCAATGTCCAGCATCGAATGCATGCCGTAGCCTTCGATCATCCTTCCCGTCGGCACCATCTGCTCGACTTTTATCCAATGCCTGCCCGCCACGGCACCGTCACCAAACGAACTGAATGTCCGAAGCCAGAACCGGCCCTCTTTGTCGGTGGCCGACACGGCCAGATACTCCGGTCCGTCCTCCTCCGTCTGCGACACAAACGTCACGACGGCTCCCTCGACAGGCTTGCCATCGATGATCAGCGTCCCTGCGACTGGATGGAGCGGTGGCCGGAGTTTGAGCCACGGATCATCGGCCGGCTTCGGGTGCAGTCGGGCCAGGGCCGGCATGCCCACCATGATCAGCACGGCCAAAAATGCGGCCAGCGGTAGATGCGACACCTTCGAAAGATTCATGGCTCGATCGTCTGAGAAACGTCTGGGAAATCTGAAGAATGTTTTGGGCGAACACCCGTATCATACCCCCTACAGGAGTGGCGACGCCAGCATTCTAGCAAACTCGACGAGGACCTGTCGCTGAAGCACTGTACCCAGCCGTCCAGGCTTGACGGATTGCAAGCAACGACGGCACGTTGTTCGGTTCGCGCGACGAATCGACCGCTCGCCCACGCCGTCACCCGCATCGCCCGGACACGACCCGCTTCACGCCGGGCTCGGCCTTCCTGGCCGACCCGGCTTCGCGGACCTCCGTCCGCTGGTGCTTACACGGCCCTCCGGGCCTGATGCGACGAATCGGGGCCACCGGCCGCCAGCAGCATCGTCGCGGCGTGAATGTCGACGATTGCCTCCAAGTCTTGGCAATAGCCGCCGCCGCAGACGATTGCTACCGGCGTCGCGGCAGTTGTGGCGGCCGCGAGGACCAGCCGGTCGCGTTCCAGCAGCCCGGCCTTCGTGAGACCAAGCCGGCCGAGCCGATCTCCTTCATAGGGATCGGCCCCGGCGATGTAGAGCACGATGTCGGCACGGGCACGGTCGAACGACTCGGCGAGGGCCACCGCAAGAGCCCGCAGATACTCGTCGTCGCCGGTTCCATCCTCGAGCGCGACATCGAGCGAGCTGGGATATTTCCGCAGCGGAAAGTTGCGGGCGCCGTGCATCGACATGGTGAACACGGTCGGGTCGTCGGCAAAGATCTCCGCCGTGCCATTTCCCTGGTGCACGTCACAGTCGAGGATCAACACCCGCTTCACGACCCCGCGAGCCTGCATTTCCCGGGCGGCCACAGCCGTGTCATTGAACACACACTAGCCCTCTCCCCAGTCGGTGCCAGCGTGGTGCGTGCCGCCGGCGAGACTGGCGGCGATGCCATCCTCGAGGGCGGCAGCTGCCGCATCGACGGCCGCGCCCGTGCTGCGCAGCGACCTCTCGACCAGTTCGCGGCTCCAGGGAAACCCGATCCGCCGCACCTCCTCCGGCGAGAGGGTGCCCCCGATGACCCGGCCGAGGTAGTCCCTCGCGTGCACGCGGAACAGCTCGTCGTCGGTAGCGGCGTGCGGCTCGATGAATTCAAGCGGCATCCCAGCGGCTGCATGCTGCTCCAGCCGCCGTCGCAGGAGCATGTATTTGTCGATCGGAAACCGGTGCCCGTCCGGGAGCGGCAGGGGATATCGATCGCAGGGGAAGATTCGCATACCGAGGGATTGTACGCCGTTGCCATCGATTGGCCGGTGCTCCCCACCGCGGCATCCCCTGCCCTGTTTTCGAGCAACGGCCGCACGCCTGCCGCAGGTGGCAACTTTCTTTTCCGTGTTTTTCTTCGGGAAAACGCCGCTATTTACCGGGGACAGATGAGCCCACCGAGCGAATGGCACGCAACGTGCACTGTTCCTGCGTCAATTGAGATTCAGTCGTGTGAATGCTGAACATCCGGCACGGGCTCCTGAAGCCTGGCCGCATTCTTGGAGCACACAGCCGATGGATCGAGTTCCCAATCCGCCGAGACTGCCCGTGATCGCCCTGTCCGAGACGAGGTCGCGTGGCGGCACGAGGATCGCGAAGGCACGCCTCGCAACGATGCTCCTGGCCGGTCTGGCTGCGAGTGCATCAATCGCTGCCGAGATCTGGGCCGACGACGCTACAGGCTCATCCGCAGCTGAAAGCACAGCCCGCCCCACGGCCACGGGCAACATCGTCGTCGTCGGCACGAGCCAGTCGCGTGCCGACGTCATCCGCGAGCATGCGGAGACGATCCGACGCGAGGTCTTCTCCCAACTCCTCGGTGAAGCGGATCCCAAGCCATGGCTGGTTCGCTGCGAGATCCACGTCCATTCCTCTGCCGAGTCGTTTGAACAGGCTGTGGGTGGCTCTCCCGTCGAGGCCCACGGGGCTACGTCGCTGGAATTTTCAGGCGACCGAGTGGTCACCCGCAGAATTGACGTTGTGGGCGACGGCCCCGCGGTCGTACCCGACGCAATTGCTCATGAACTGGTGCACGTGGTGCTTGCCGACCATTTCGTCCACGCCGCTCCGCCGCGGTGGGCCGACGAAGGCCTGGCGCTGTTGTTCGACACTCTGGAGAAGCAACGGGGACACGAGGC
>CAYSPN010000275.1:0-1700 GCA_964432895.1 uncultured Candidatus Kuenenia sp. | reverse complement strand
AGACAGCGTGCGGATGCCGCCCAAGTTGCGGAGCATCTTGCGGTGCTCGCGGCGGAGCGACGACTGCATCTTCTTGGAGTATCCGCCGAATGCCTCCGAGGGGATCAGCGCATCGAGTTCCTCGAGGCGTGTCAGCCGATTCCGGATGGTGCGGAAGTTGGTGAGCGTGCCGCCGAGCCAGCGATCGCTGACGTAGGGCATGCCGCAGCGGGCTGCCTCACGGGCCACGGCTTCGGCTCCCTGTCGCTTGGTGCCCACGAACAGCACGAGCACGCCGGACGAGGCCACTTGCTTGAGATACTTCCGCGCCCGCAGCAGGCCGCGGATCGTCTCGCGGACGTCGATGATGTGGATGAGGTTGCGGCGGCCGTGGATGTAGGGCCGCATCTTGGGATTCCAGCGGCTGGCTCGGTGGCCGAAGTGAACACCCGCTTCAATCAACTCTTGCGCCAAAACGTTCGACACGCTCTCGTACTCTCGCTATAGGGAATGGGACGGGGTGGAATGGGATCAGGTCGCACTTGGCGGGGCCCAGGGCCACGCAGCCGAGCACCGCAAACTATCGGCTTTTTCGGCCCCGTGTCAACGCACACGCGGGAGGCCCGGGCGCCGCGGCAAACCTGGGGCTGCCTGCCGGCCCCGGTCCGCAGCCATGGCTTGAATCCGTCCATCCGCCCACACTAGACTCCCGATCGCGGTTTTTCCGCGTTTCCGGCCCACTTCGTTCCCCTCCCTCCCCTCACAGAACCCGGCAGACCCTGCCGGACGCACCCATGCGACACGTCCTCTCGGCTACGGTCCAGAACGTCCCGGGGGTGCTGGCGCATGTGTCGGGCATGCTTGCCTCCCGCGGCTACAACATCGACAGCCTGGCGGTCGGGGAGACCGAGGACCCGGGTTTTTCGCGAATGACGTTCGTGCTGCGGGGGGATGACCGGGTGCTCGACCAGGTCCGCCGGCAGCTGGAAAAGATCGTCACGGTGGTCCGCGTGGACGACATCAGCTCCCGCAACTACGTCGAACGCGACCTCATGCTGTTGAAGGTGGCCGCTCCTGTGGGCCCGGCCCGCTCGCAGGTGAAGGAACTCGCCGAGATCTTCCGCGGCCGGATCGTGGACGTGGCGGCCGACAGCGTGATCGTCGAGATCTCAGGCACCGAAAAGAAAGTCGAGGGCTTCATCGAACTGATGCGGCCACTCGGCATCCTGGAGCTGGTCCGCACCGGCCGGATCGCGATGGTGCGGGGGAGCCCTCCGACCCGCGAGCTCACCGAAGCCGCCGACGGTGCCCGCCCGGCCGCCCCGAGCTCCGAGCGCGATTCTTTGGCCTGATTCACGCATTCTATTCCCATTTCTCTTGTATTCGATCTTCCTTTTTCTTCCTTGGAGTCTCCCGTGCCTGCGACCATTTATTACGACGCTGATGCTGACCTCAAAGCCCTCGCCGGGAAGACCATCGCCATCATCGGCTATGGCAGCCAGGGGCATGCCCAGGCTCAAAACCTGAAGGACAGCGGTCTCAAGGTCGTGGTGGCCCAGCGTCCGGGCGGCCCCAACTACGAGCTTGCCAAGAGCCACGGCTTCGAGCCGATGAGCGTGGAAGACGCTGTCAAGCAGGCCGACGTGGTCAACATCCTTCTGCCCGACGAACTGCAGGGCGACGTCTACCGCACCTCGATCAAGCCCAACCTCAAGAAGGGT
>CAYSPN010000274.1:0-2312 GCA_964432895.1 uncultured Candidatus Kuenenia sp. | reverse complement strand
ACTGAACGACGTCAGGAAAATTCCGCCTGGGGCCGGTCTCGGCCGTGGGACGATCCCTGGCCAGGTATCCGGCAGTCGCCCGCCGGCAGGAGATTCATCGGAAAGAAGGGCTGAATATAGAGATGGTCGGGGATCCGGTCGGCGATCGAGGCGTGGAACTCTGGCAGTTTCGACCAGTGGAGCTTCGGCTTCACATGGTGGGCTGTGTGGTAGCCCAGGTTCCCCGTGAGAATGTTGTAGGAGCGGTGCATGATGTTGTGGGAGGCCTCGTAGGGGTTTTGCGTGTCGAGGCCGGCGTGGTGGCAGTAGGTGTGCCAGCAGGTGATGAGGTACCCCGCCACCATCGGAATCGCGAACACGAACAGGGCGTTGAGGGGATTCCAGGAAAACGCTGCCCCTACGAGGAGCACGACGACGAGGCCCATGCCGAAGAAAGCTGATTGGTACCGCGGGTATCTCCGGGCCACCTGGAAGGCCCGCAGGTAGCCGGTCAGGGCGGTGACGGCGGTGTATTCCAGTTCGCCCATCGTCGAGCCGTCGCGTCGCTTCCAGGCCGACTCGTCCTTCGACTGATCCATGTAGTGGACGTGGTGCCCGAGCACGTGGTGGAGGACCCAGGCATTCGTGGTGATTCCGGTGTGGAACGCGTAGGCGAGTTCGAGGAGGCGGTTGAGGACCGGCTGGTGGAACGTGAACAGGTGCTGATGGTGATGGTTCCAGGAGCAGATACAGGCCTTGGGGCCGATCACGAGCAGCAACCAGGCCGCCAGCAGCCAGACGCTGTGTACGGAAAAGAAGACCAGCAGGTCGAGCAGGCTCAGCGACACGATGCAGAGCACGGGCAGCACGTCTTCCTGGTGACGAAACAGTTTCATGGCAGGCGGCGAGATGTGGGGGGTGGAGAGCGGAATCAGGGATGCGACGGAGTTCGGAAAGGCCTCGACGTGCTCTCGCGGAAACTCCACGCGGCCGATTACCATACCACGCGGCTCGCGACAGAGCCGCCCTGCGCCGCCTTCCGGAGCCAGTTCCAAGTGAGCGATTCGCCGCGTGCCTCATCCCAGGATGACTCCCCACCGCCGCCTGCCGCCACGGCGGCCGCAGGGCCGCCGCAGCACCGCGAGGGGAAGATCCGCCCCTGGCCCTGGTGGGCCCCGCGGTTCTGGCACGGGATGCCGCTGGGCGTGTGGCTGCCGCTTGCCAACGAGTACCGCTGGCGGGCCAGCCCGAGCCGCTGGGGACTGATCGCGACGATCACGGCGGCCGCGGGCTTCAACTCGCTGGCCGCGCGGGTCTGTGAATCGGTCTACCGCCGTGCGCTCAAGTCGCCACCGGAGACGCCGCCGCCACTGTTCATCATCGGCCACTGGCGGTCGGGCACCACGCTCCTCCACGAGCTGTTCATGCACGATGAGCGGTTCTGTTGCCCGAACTACTACCAATGCTATTCGCCGAGCCACTTCCTCCTCACCGAGCGGGTCCTCACGCCGGCGCTATCGTTGATCATTCCCGCGAAGCGGCCGATGGACGACATGGCGGTCAGCCTCGACAAGCCGCAGGAAGATGAGTTCGCACTGATGAACCTGGGCGCGCCGTCTCCCTACCGCCGCATGGCATTCCCGGCGACGAGCAACCCCTGCCCTGAGGCGCTCGACCTCACCACGTTGTCGCCGGCGGAGCTCGATCGCTGGCGGCGGACGCTCCGCCAGTTCCTCGGCATGCTCGCGGTCGCCGATCCGCGCAGGCCGGTGCTCAAGAGCCCGCCGCACACGGCCCGTGTGGGGGTGTTGGCGGAGATGTTTCCTGAGGCGCGTTTCCTGCACATTGTGCGCGATCCCTTCGCCGTGTTCGGTTCGACCATGCGGCTGTGGCGGTCGCTCGATGAGGGGCAGGGGCTGCAGGTGGATCGGGGCGAGAGGCTCGAGGAGTATGTGTTTGAGTCGTTCGAGCAGATGTATGCCGCCTTCGAGCGGGATCGGGCGGCGCTGGCACCCGGCCGCTTGCACGAGATCCGCTACGAGGAACTGGTCGCCGATCCGGTCGGTCAGATCGAAAAGGCATACGACGGTCTGTCGCTTGGCGGATTTGAAGCGGTCCGCGGACCGCTCGCACGGGAAGCCGAGACCATGAAGCGGTATCGCGCCAGCACCTACCGAAACGATCCGAGAATCGTCGCGGAGATCACACGGCGGTGGCGGCCCTTCCTTGACCGCTACGGCTACGCGGTGCCGTAATCGGCGGCGAACAGAGCCGTTGAGTGATTTTTCCGTGGTCTGCTCATCCGGCGGCGGTGTGATCGGGCACTCGGTATA
>CAYSPN010000273.1:0-1596 GCA_964432895.1 uncultured Candidatus Kuenenia sp. | reverse complement strand
AACCGCGATCTCACGCTCACAGCCGTCTTGGTCACCGACCAGAAGACGATCCCAATCGAGGGTGCGATCACCGTGACGGTGCGGGAGAACAATCAGGCAGCCGACCCGGCCGAGCCGCCGACAGCGGTAGCCAACGGTGGGTGACGGGGCCACGCGGATTCCCTCGCTTGCGCTTCGGGCTTGCATAGGACTGGCTTTCATCCAAGCCCGCAGCGCAAGCAAGGGAATGGGCGTTTGTCACACCATCGCTGTGAGCCTCTCGCGAAACCGCTCGAACGAGAGCGTATCGGCCACCCACGACCGGCCCGTCGCTCCGGCAGCGGCCAACGCTGCATCCGACGCCCCCGCCCACGCGCGGATCGCCGCCACCGCGGTTGCCTGCGCATCGTCACCGAGCAGCCAGCCACAGGCAAACCGTCCATCGCGGGCCGGCATCTCATGGGCCAGATCATGCCCCGGGGAGAGAATCACCGGTAATCCGTAGGCCATCGCCTCCGCCGCCGCGTAGCCAAAGTTTTCCTGAAACGACAGCGAGATGAAGCCGTCGCCAGCGAGGTGTGCCGCGGCAAGATCGGCCCCCGTCAGCGGTCCGATCACATGCACGCGACCCTGACAGCCGGCCGGAATCGCGGCCCGAATATCCGCCTGCGTCAGATCACCATCCATTCCCACGATCGCCAGATGGCAGTGTTCCTGTGCGGCGGAGGATGTGGCCTCGCAAAACGCCCGCACCGTCTCAACCGGCCGCTTCACGGCGTGGAGCCGGCCCACGAAGAGCAAGAGTCGCGACGCCTCCGGGATCCCATGCTGCCGGCGAAAGGAAGACCGGGCCGCCGCCTGATCATCCAGCCGCGGCAGATCGACCGGCCAGTGCACCACGACGGTCCGATCGGCCGATCGCCCGTCCGGAATCCAAGCCAGCGACTTTTCAAGGCTTCGCTGCGACGAGACCACGATCCGATCGGCGTGGGCGAGGTACGACCGTCCGCCCATCTCGAGCCAGAGCCGCTTGAGCAGGCCGCGATGCGAAAGCCCCCAGGGATCGAGGCAGCCATGCGGCACCGCCCAATACCGCCGGCCGCGTTGCTTGGCCCATGCTTGAGCCCACGTCGCATGACCGCGAAACAGCGAGTGCACCACGAGCAGGTCGGCATCGGCCACGGCCGCATCGGCCTGGCGGGCGGTTGCTGCCGACATCACCCGGCAGTCGCGGGCAAGCCAGCCCGTGCCGCAGCCGATGCGTCGAACCGGCACGCCGTCATCGTCGCTGATCCGCTCCCCATGGCCATCATCGAATGAAAGGATCGACGCCGAGAGCGCCCGCGAAAAATCCTGCACCGATCGGTGAAGGCCGCCAAAGGCGGGATCATGTGTGAGGCAGACATTGCAGATTCGCATCGGCACCTCAGCCGCGCCGTGCGGCCGCGTCGCCGCCTTCCACCAGAAACACTCGGACTACGAGGCCGGCCACCGCAGCACCGGCCAGCGGTCCTGCTGCATACATCCAGAGCGTGGAGAAGTCGAGCATCGCCACCGCCGAGGCGAGGGCCCGGGCGGGATTCATCGCGGCGCCGGTGAACGGCAGGCCCGCCAATG
>CAYSPN010000272.1:0-2182 GCA_964432895.1 uncultured Candidatus Kuenenia sp. | reverse complement strand
GGCACCGCTGCCGGCGGCGCGGATGCCCAGCATCGTGAACAGCACGACGGCTGCCATCGTCACCAGCGCCACGGTGCCGATCGGGTTGCTCGCCGGCGAGGCCGGCCGCGGCTTCCATACCGGCTCCAGAGCCAGCACGAGAGGGGCGATGCGTACGGTATCGGTGGCGGCATACGCCCAGCGTTTGAAGAAGTAGCCCACCACGTCCACCTGCTCGCTGATCTTCATCCCACGGGGCATGCCGTCCGGAAGTCGCAGGAAGTAGACGACGATCGGCGAAACGGGCCCCCCCTCCGGCTCCAGCCAGCCCTGCCAGTAGTCCTTGATGTCGTACTCGTTGACAGGGGCCACCATCTTTTCAAGCCGATGCAGCGTCCCGCGAAACCGCACCAGCCGCCCCCGATAGCTCAGCGGTTGGCCGAACAGTTCGGTGAAGCTGACCCGCCGGGCCGACGACTGCGCAAGCGACCGCGTGTCGGTGGATCGCAACGTCATCCAGATCTGAAACCATGCCTCCTCCTCGGCCCCACGAAACACCGTGTCATCACGCACCCGGGCGAGCGAGTGCACCGAGGCGCCATATTCATCAGCGTCGCCCGGCGGTAGATCTGGCTCCGCCGCGATGATGACGGCGTCGGCCAGATTGGGATCGGCCGGAACATCCGCCATCGTGGTGTCGACCTGTGGCCTGACGGCTGCCGGGGGAGACGCAAACCAGCTCCGCTCCACCCAGCCCAGCACGAGCATGGCGAGGAGGGCCGGCGGCATGAACAGCCAGAAGATCCGCCGCTGTTCCGACCGGGCGAGATAGTTGCGTGCGTGCGTGCGCCCAAGCGGTGGTTCCTGCTCCGGATTGGGCACCGGCAGTGCTGCCGGCTTTGGCCACGGCTCCGCTGCTGGAGGGTGCTCGCTCACGGGTGCGAAACGGCGTTGGGCTCGGAGGAGGGCCGATCATACAGAGCGGCCGTGGGGGCACCACTGATCCCGTCGTCGGCAGCCGGCAGGCCGGCCCGCTTCTGTCGCTGCATCTCCCGCCAGACATAGATCCCGAACGAACTGATCAGCGTGCAGGGCATGGCCAGCATGATGAGAATGCTATAGAAGTAGCCCCGCGCCACGTTGAGCCCGTCGGGATCGGACGTGTTGACCGCGTCCTTGCAGTTCGGGCAGCCCATCGCCTCACCGGCGGCAACCGCGCAGGCGGCCACTACCGCGAGAATCAACAACGGTCTCGCTCCGGAAGGGAACAAGCCACGGTGGCCCGCGAAGACCCGGGATGAATGGCTGGCCATGAACGGCATGAGGGACATGCGCAGACCTCCCGGGCGATCGATCCCGTGCGGGGGGGATGAAACTCAGGCAGAAGCGGTTGCTCCCGCCTCCTTCATGATAGGCTCCCGCGGGCTGCCAGGGTAGAAGTGGTAGAGCATCAGGTAGATCACCACGCCAGTGACCGAGACATACAACCAGATCGGCATCGTGATCTTCCCGAGCCGCCGATGGGCCTCCCAGCGGCCCCTGGCAGCGAGCACGAACATGGCGATGGCCAGCACCGGCACGGTCACCGCCAGCAGAATGTGCGTGAGCAGGATCGCGAAATAGACCGTCCGGACCGGCCCCTGCCCCGTGAAAGGCACATGGCCGACGAGGGCGTGGTAGGTCAGATAGCAGACCAGAAAGAGCGTCGACACCGCGAACGCGGCGATCATCGCGGCCCGGTGGGCCCGCCAATTTCCGCGGCGGATAAAGATCCATCCGGCCGCCAACAGGAGTGTGGCCAGCGTGTTGAGGCCGGCGTTGACGGTGGGCAGCCAGTGGGCAGCGGTGGCGAGATTCATCGGCTCGGGGTTCCCTGGGGTGTCGCGGCTTCCGGCGTGCTGCCAGCCGGTTCCGCGAGTACGTCACGGATCAACTTCTCGAGCAGTTTGACGCGGTCGGGTTGCAGCAGGTGGTAGCTGCCCCGCAGCCGCCCATCCCGATCAAAGACAACGCCACGCTCCGAGTGAACGCCCACCTCGGCCGGCAGCAGGAAGGTGCCGTTGGCAATCTCCTTGATCGTCGCCATGTCGCCGGTGAGGAATTTCCAACGGGCCGGGTCGGCCTCGAACCGGTCGGCATACCGGCGGAGCGACTCCGGCGTGTCGTTCTCGGGATCGCAGGTGACGCTCACGACCATGAAATC
>CAYSPN010000271.1:0-1927 GCA_964432895.1 uncultured Candidatus Kuenenia sp. | reverse complement strand
CGCCCGCACGATCGACGTCACGATCCAGGTGGCCGACGCCCTCGAACATGCCTCGCAACGCGAGGTCGTGCACCGCGATATCAAGCCATCGAACATCATCATCACCCCCACCGGCCGGGCCCGCGTCGTCGACATGGGCCTGGCGCGGCTGCACCACATGGCCGGCGACCAAGACCTCACCGTCAGCGGCATGACGCTCGGCACGTTCGACTACATCTCGCCCGAGCAGGCCCGCGACCCGCGGTCAGCCGATGTCCGCAGCGACCTCTACTCACTCGGCTGCACCGTGTTTTTCATGCTCGTGGGCCGGCCGCCGTTCGCCGACGGCACCATGGTGCAGAAGCTCCTGCAGCACCAGCAGGATTTGCCACCAGCGATCGAAGCCCTGCGGCCCGACGTGCCGAGACGCTTTGCCCAGATCCTCGGCCGGCTGATGGAGAAGAACCCGAAGGACCGCTACCAGCGGCCTGCCGACCTCGTCGCCGATCTGACGACCATGGCCGACGACCTCGGGATCGAACTGGCCTCGCCCCGGCCTGCCGCGGCCACGAGCGTCGAGTCAACCGCCCACCCCGCGACGGCGGTACACCTGCCATGGCTGATCCCCCTTCTGGGCCTCGTCGTTGTCGTCGGCGGCCTCTGGCTGCGGACAGCCGGCACGGCCGCCCAGCGGCTCAACGCCGGCTCGCCAACCGGGCAGGGGGTGGCGGCGGTCGAGGCAGGGGCTGGCGATCAGAGTGCCGACGGCCCGGCGTCGGCTGCACCGACGGCAGTCTCGGAGCCGTCGCAGCGGATCTGGCGGGTCGTCGACGCGCCGGCCGTGGATGACGACTGTGGCACTGTCGGTGAGGCGGTGCGGCAGGCCTCAGACGGCGACATCATCGAGATCGCCTGCTCGGAGCCGAGGGACGACGGGCCGTTCACCGTCGACGGAAAACGGCTCACCATTCGCGCTGCGGACGGTATCGAGCCAATCCTCCGATGCGGTGAGTCGGGAGCCGTGCCGAGGGATGGCAGCTTCTGCACGGTCGTGGCCGGCACACTCGAGCTCCAGGATCTGACGGTCCGATCCGCCTTCCTACCAGCCGGCGGCGGACGGCCGGCGCTGATCTCCATACGAGGCTCGGCGACAATGGTCTGCGAGGGAGTGACGTTTGTCATGCCCGGCGAGGCGTCGGCCGCTGGCGTCTGCGTGCGGTCGGAACGGGATGCCTCCGATCGCCAGGAGATCCGCACGAACGACTCGCGGGTCGAAGGCGCTGCCGCATTTCTCGAGTCGAAAGGGGGCGGCCGCATCGACCTGTTCTGGTCAGGGGGGCGCGTGGTGACGCCGGGCCGCTTCCTGGTCGCCGAGGGTGCCCCGCGAAGCTATGGCAGCGGTGCTGCCATCCGGATGACCCTCGAAGACGGACTGTTCGCTTGCCGAGACGGGTTTGCCTGTCTGCTTGATTCGCCCTCCCTGCCGCTTGCCCCACGGCTGCAGGCGCTGGCCAAGGAATGCCGGTTTCTCGTGCCCGACGGCCGGGCGGTGCTCGAGCAGTCGGGCATCGGTGATCCAGAGGCCTATCGGCCCGGGATCGAGTGGATCGACGCCGCCAGCCGCTACGAGGGCAGCGGGGTGCTGAGGCGGATCGACGGGGCGGCGGAACGGTTTGAAATCGACTTCGCCTCCCAGCCGCAGCCCATGAACCACTCTCCGCGGATCGAAGACTGGCCGGACGACGAGTAGCCGTGCATGGGGCTTGAAGCCAGCATCCCCCGGCTTGCGCCTGGGGGCTTTTATGGGATGGACGCGATCGGCCGATCCAAGCCCTGAGCGCGAGCGACGGGATAATTCCTTGACGGCAACGGGCCTGGTAGGTCTATTGAAGGGGTCGTTTTTTCGGGACGCCCCTGGTGGGAGCATCCCCGCGGCAGAAGTCACCTT
>CAYSPN010000270.1:0-1809 GCA_964432895.1 uncultured Candidatus Kuenenia sp. | reverse complement strand
TGCCCGAGCTAAACAAGGCCCAAGAGTCGCCGTCAAGGAAGTACGGAGCAGTGGTTCCAAAGAGATCCGGTGTGTAGTCCATGCTGATCGTCAGGGCACCGCCGAAGGTGGTTGTTCCGCCTGTGATAATCTGATCGTAGTCGATGATACTTCCTACGCCCACGTTGGTGGCGCTGCCGGCGTTGAGCGTCGTGTTATTGACGACATTGAACCCCCCGTACCCGCTGTCTGCGATTTCGCCTGGCTCCAGCGTGCCGCCAGCGTTCACCGTAATCGAACCGGCGCCGCCTTCAGAGAAGTCGGACGTCGTGTAGAGCGTTGCGCCGTTGTTCACCACGATATTGGCCTGTTCAATGCCCGTTACGAGTTTCAACGAACCCGCATCGACCGTAAGAGTGCCCGTATACCCAGAATTGTTGCCGTTACTGATCTGAAGCAGGCCGCTGCCCGTCTTTGAGTAATTCCCGCTACCGGTCAGCCTTCCACCGAGCGTGATGCCGGCAGAGCCCGTGTTAATCACGCCGCTGGTCGAAGAGAGTGCCATGGTGTTCAAAAAGACCTGTGCAGAGCCCGAGTTATTTGCGAGCGAGCCCAACGTCGTCGAATTGGCACCGACTTGTGTCAGCGTGAAGGTGCGGTTCACCGAAGCGTCGAACGTGATGTCGGAAATCGTGCGGGTCAGATTGACTCCGCTCGCGGTGCCCGATCCCGCATTCGTAAACAGCACGGAGTCGTTATTCGCAGGCTGAGCGTTGTTCAACCACGATGCATTGCTGTTCCAGTTGGCATTGTTGCCAGCCCAGGTGAAGACGGCGGCAGAGGCTTCGCCGGACAGGCTGCCACACACAAGCATTGCGCTGGCGGCCCACAGGCAGGCGGAAGCGATTTTGATGGTCATTTTCATGTTGCTAGCTGCTGCGTTTCTGGGAGGACAGTTGTGCGTTGCACCGGAAGAACCGCGAACGGAAGAACCTATCTTTGGCGGATTGTAGCGATTGGGGGGGTGAACGCAAGGGTTTTTGGCCCATGACATCGAAAATTGACGAGTCGGGGAAAACCGGGGACGAATCGACATCATTTCCCTGCCCTTGACGTTTTTCCCCGCGATCGCCTAGTTTTCCGACTCGTTTTTCGGTTTGACCGCCCGGAGAGGTTCCTCGGGGTGAGATCGAATCTGCTCGTTTTTGTGGAGAAACACGCGATGGGAAAGCTGTTAGCCGAGGCAATTGGCACATTTTGGCTGGTTTTGGGGGGCTGCGGGAGCGCCGTGTTGGCGGCTGCGTATCCCGACCTCGGCATCGGTTTCCTGGGTGTATCGCTGGCCTTCGGCCTGACGGTGCTGTCGATGGCCGTCGCAATAGGGCACATCTCCGGCTGCCACCTGAATCCCGCGGTCACGGCTGGGCTCGCCGCCAGCGGCCGGTTTCCGATCGCTGAGATGCCGAAATACATCCTCGCCCAGGTGGTGGGCGGCATCGTGGGTGCCGGCGTGCTCTATCTCGTCGCCAGCGGGCTGCCCGGCTTCGACGCCGCCGCCAGCGGCTTTGCCTCCAATGGCTTCGGCGAGCACTCTCCCGGCGGCTATCCCTGGCAGAGTTGCTTCATCATCGAGACGGTGCTGACGGCCGTGTTTCTCTTCGTGATCCACGGTGCCACCGACAAGAAGGCAGGCAGCGTAATCGCGCCGATCGCCATCGGCCTGTGCCTGACGCTCATCCACCTGATCAGCATCCCGGTGACCAACACCTCGGTGAATCCCGCCCGCAGCACCGCGACGGCCATCTTCGCGGGTGGCTGGGCCCTGCAGCA
>CAYSPN010000269.1:0-3012 GCA_964432895.1 uncultured Candidatus Kuenenia sp. | reverse complement strand
CACCGTATCGCACCATCTGAACCGCGCAAACCAGTTAAGACATTCGGGCCAGATTGCCAAGGCAGCGACTGAGCCGCGGCTTGCCGTCAACACTCAGCCTTCTGAGGAAGTTCGAGAACTTCTCGCACAAATAGATGCCATCCGACTATTGCCAGCACATGACAAGGACTTACTTCGTTCGCACGCCTGTTTGGGCTACGGACACGCGGAACGAAGCCTTCCGGACCTTTCGATATTCAGCACACTGCCGACGCGCAAAGAGTGGGAGAATTACACATACGCCGATCTTCATGGCGTAGACATCTACTATGCCGGTATTTTTGCGAAAACACATCTTGCCATATTTGTTGATGAAGAAAAAAAGATCCTCTTCCCTAGCCGGTACTACTTGACCCATTTCGCGCAGTTTATCCGCCATATCGACCACTGCCTGCATCACTTATCACGCATTGATTTCACAAGCTTCGAGGATATTGGCAGCGACTATGTCGCGATAGAGAAATGGTTTATTACCTATGGCCATTTCAAAGACGAGGCTTACTCGCTTGGGCATTTCCTCCACAGCCACCCCGACATGAGCGACAACACGGCCCTGCTCGACTATCCGGTGGATGAGCGGATGAACACGGAAGCATTCCGATCCAACCCAAACTACCAGAAGATCGATCGCCTCATATTCGGAGACCGGTCGCTCAATCCTTATCGATACGGCGATAAGGTATTGAAGCTGCGAAATCTGACCTTGATTGCAAATGGCTTCAAATCCAAGACATTTCATCGGTTTCCCGAATCAATCAGCGACCACATACGCCGTCAGGTCATCGATGACAATACGCCTAACGGGCCTGAGCGGATTTTCTTGACGCGGTCGAGCTCATATCGCGACATCGCCAACAAAACCGCCACGGAAGCCTATTTTGTGCGAGCCGGCTTCACGCTGATCAATCCGGAAGGCATCACCTACGAAGAACTGGTCAGGCAGGCCCGGAATGCGAGCATGGTCGCCATGTATTGGGGTTCGGCGATGACGAACATGGTGTACTTCAAAAACAATGCACACGTTTTCATCCTGAAGTCCCAGTCCTACCTACACGAAAACATGTCGCTGTGGCAGAAGGTGATAAACGGCTATCACCTGGATGTCGTGGAGATCCCCGCGGTCGACAACATGATCCGCGAAGAGGATCTGGCCAGATTGGTTGGCTTGGACCCAAGCGAATAGTGCACCACAAACGTTTGAAAGTCGAGACAACCGCTCGTGGGCCCACATGGCCACGTCAGTATTTTCCCTTAGTTTGCTGTCCGGTGGCCGCTGAGTAAGCTTCAGGAGAAGCGGCGATTCTTTTTAGGTGAGCAGCACCCCCGCCCTCTCAAGTGGTGCTTGTTGCAGTAACTCGACTACCCTTCGCCCCACACCCAGGCCCCTTGCCTAGCACTGAGATCCTGTGCGCAGACACGCGTTCCGCAACCTCTTCCGTCGTTCCGACAACCGGGTGTATCCCTCGATCACACCCGCAACGCGAGACGGCCTCCACGGCTGCGTCGAGGACATCGGGCCCGCGGGGATCCGCGGCTGGCTCTTGGACTGCGCCGCGTGCGACACGCACCTGAAGGTCGATGCCTACCTCGACGGGCAAATCCTCGGCAGCGGCTATGCGAGCCGGCATCGACCCGACATTTCCCAGCTGATGGGCCGTCCCGCCGATTGCGAATTCCTGATTCCGTGGGATGCAGCCGCGCTTCTTCGAGAACTCAACAGGCTCAAGCCGACCGAGAAGCTGCGAATCAGAGTGCTGGCTGCAGCATCAGGCCGAGAAATCGCTGCCACTGATGACGGTGTTCGGACTGCAGGACAACTCCTCGACTACGCCGTGCGAACGGCAACTGCTGTGCTCGCCGAAGAATTCGACGCCGCGTTCTACCTCGCCACCAACGAGGACGTTGCCGCGTCTGGCGCGGACCCGCTCGAGCACTATCGCTCCCATGGTTGGCGGGAGGGGCGAAACCCGTCACCGACATTCGACAGCAACTGGTACCTGGCCACGAACCCAGACGTTGCCGCGCTCGGCATCGATCCCTTCTGGCACTGGTTGGTAGCCGGTCGCACCGAAGGCCGACCTCCGCACAGTCCACCTATCGCCCCGGTGCAGGTCGTCGGCGAGGACGAAGACAGAATCGCGATGATCCGCACCGAGTTCTGTGAAAGCTACTATCTGTCGAAGAATCCCGATGTGGCAGCCGCCGGGATCGATCCAGCGAAACACTACTACCACTCCGGCTGGCGGGAGGGCCGCAATCCAAACAGGACTTTCGACACCCGCTACTATCTCGAAGCGAACGACGATGTGCTGAAAGCTGGCCTCAACCCCTTCTGGCACTACCTCGTCGCCGGGCGAAAGGAGGAACGTGTTGCCAGTCGTCCGGGCGGCTATCGTCGCAGCATCATCGACTTGGCACGCGTCCCGGAAAAACGAAACACGGACTACGTCGTGCCGCCGGGCGATCTGATTGACAACCATCTGTTGGCCAGTCACATGAATGCCACCCTCGCAGAGGCTGTCGGGCTGGTCATCTCACTGAGCCACGACTGCTACATTCGCGTCATCGGCGGCACCCAAATCTTCATCGCCGACGAACAGCGGCGATTTGCCGATCGCCAGTATGCCTACATCCACCTGTCGCCACGTCGGGCCCAGATGACCCTGGCTCCGCTCGACGCCGCGTGCGAGGTGCAGGTTGTGATTAATGCTGAGTTTGCCGGCATCGCCACCCTCGAGTCTTTCATCGCCATCCTGGCCGAGCGTGCCGTGGGGTTCGGCAAGCCACGAATGTTCGTCGTGCACTCCGTGCTGGGCTTCAACGAGGAACAGCTTGTGAAGCTGCGCACCGCACTCGATCCGGCGAGGTCGGTGTTCTGGCTGCACGACTACACCTCGCTCTGCGAGGGCTTTAACCTGCTGCGAGACGACCTCGCCTTCTGCAACGCGCCGCCCGCAACCAGCATGGCGTGCC
>CAYSPN010000268.1:0-2072 GCA_964432895.1 uncultured Candidatus Kuenenia sp. | reverse complement strand
GCCGTGTGCACGCCTGCCAGCCGCACGAGAATCTCCTCGCGGCGGCCGCCGCGGCGATAGACCAGGGGCACCCGCCAGCCGGCCGGCAGCGTGCCCAGCACGTTCTTGAACGCATTGACGGTCCGCACACTGCGGCCCGCCAACGACACGATCTCGTCGTCGTACCGCAGCCCGCGTTTCCAGGCATCGGACGACTCGAGGATGTCGGACACGACCACTCGGCCATCGGCACTGGTGGCCACCGTTGCTCCCATCGTGGCATGGTCGACGAGGCGGCCCCCCTTCAGCAGTCCGAGGAAGTTCCGCACCTGGTTGGCCGAGATGGCGTAGCCCACGCCCACGTTGACGCGGCCGCGCTTCTCAAACGACGCCCTGCCGTTGACGCCGATGATCCTGCCCTGCGCATCGAACAGTCCGCCACCGGAATTCCCCGGGTTGATCGCCGCATCGACCTGCAGGCAGTCGGCATATTCGAGGATTGTGCCCGCGGGAAACTGATAGCGTCTCATTCCAGACACGATGCCGGCGCTGATCGACGGCTGGAAGTCGGTGGCCAGCAGAAACGGGTTGCCGGCGGCAAAGCAGAAGTCGCCCACTTCGACGCCGTCGCTGTCGGCCAGTTCGGCGTAGGGAAAGTCGTCTCGTCCCAGGAGCTTGACGAGTGCAACGTCTCCTGTCGGATCGAGGCCCACGAGCACCGCATCGTAGAGCCTCCCGTCGTCGAGCCCGCACTTCATCGCGATGCCCGCCGGTTGCACGACGTGAAAATTCGTCAGCGCGTAGCCGTCGGGACTGATGAGCACGCCCGAACCGCCCCCAGCCTCTCCCGCGAAGATCGCCACCGCTGCAGCCGACGCCCGTCGCATGACATCGATCCGTCGCTGCTGCGCGTCGAGCACGGCAGGCGTCGCGTCGCCCGCACGAACAGGCAACGTGGCCACGGCCGCCCCGGCAACGACAAAACCCGTGAGCACGAAGCCAATCTGCCTGCAGGCTTGCATCACGGCTGTGATCCGCCTGGCTGCCGGTGGTTGATCGAACAATGGCTGCATGAAGAGACGCCCCGTTGCTGTCTAGCGTTCGATCACCGGGTCGGTGAACCGCACGGCACCGCCGATGCCTCCCCCGGTCACGAAATCGACTGTGACGGTAAGCCTTCTGCCCGACGCCAGATCGACGTCGATCGGCACCCCCTCGCTGGGCGGCTCTCGGACTGGGTCACGATCGACACCGGCACCGGTCACACCGCCGCCCACTTGCTGCCGAAAGACTTCGCGGTCATCAATGGCGACGGTCACCATCGTGGCGTCGGCGGCCTGATCGCCTGCCGCGGCCGCGACGACGGTACGAAACCGCCGGCTGTCGGGGGGCAATCGCCAGACAGAGACGGTCCGTGGCCGCATGATGATGCCCGCCGCAGACGTTCCGGCATCAACTCGCTTCGCGGTTGGTGGCAGCGGAGTCGCATCAACGCCGCCGGAGTCGATCGTCCGCGGCGCAAAAAATGCCGCCAGCGGGTCGTTTCGACCGGCATTGCGGACCAGCCCGCCAAACCACGGCTCCACGTCGACCTTTTCGGCGGTCAGGCTGGCGAGTCGCACGAGCCGGCCCGCGGCATAGTCGACCCCGAGGAACATGGCTGAAGGCAGCCGGATCTCACCGTCGACGACGAGGCCGTCGGCCGACCACTCCACCCGGCTCGCACGCACACCGCCGCCAGACACAGCGACGAGCGCGCGTCCCGCTCCGTTCGCCGCGGCGGCCGGCTCGCTCCGCAGCCACTGCAAGCCGATCACCTTCGACCGTTTGACGGGAATCGTCTCGTCCTCGAGCACCACGGTGACCGTGTCGGCTGACACACCCGTGATGGCACACTCCACGAACTCATGGTTCTCTGCGGTACCGACCACGACCAGATCTTTCTCCGTGCCTTCGGGAATCGCTCCCTGCCATGAAGCGGCCGCACCGCCGGCAATGACCTCCGGCAGCCAGGCGATCGATCGCACGCGGCCGGCCGGCAGTTCGATCCGTCCCTCCGGCCGGATCAGCACCGCTGGCTGTTTTCCATCCCA
>CAYSPN010000267.1:0-1998 GCA_964432895.1 uncultured Candidatus Kuenenia sp. | reverse complement strand
CGTATCGCTCACGAGCCGGCAGCCGGGGGCCGTGATGCGCACCGCCACCGCCGGTTCACCCGTGCGGTCAACGGGCACGAGTACGAGCCCGGAGGCCGGGATGCCGTATTCGCTGCACGACTCCGCCAGTTCGGGCGGCCGTCCGACGACCAGCGACTCGGCCAGCAGGTCGTCGCTCGTCTCCGTGCCGACGAGGCAGTCAACTCCGGCCAAAAACCGCACGTCGTCCGGCACCATGCCGTCCGGCAGGCTCACCTGAGCGATGAGATAGTTGGCCTGCCGTGAGTCGTCCCCGGCCGCCGGCGCGAGCAGGTCGTGCAGCCCCGTGGCATCGCCGGCCTCAACGAGCTTCTCGGCCCGCTCGCCGTCGAACGAAAACATCCGCGTCGCCACGTCCTTGAGCCCTGGCGTGAGGTCGAGGCCGATCGCCCGCCGTGCATGCACGATCTCCCGGGCCAGAACTTCAACGGTCTTCTCGCCGCTTGTGCGGTGGAGCACACCGCCAGTGAAAGGGTTCACGAAGGCCAGTGTCGGATGTTCCTTCGCACCCAGTTGTTCTTCGACCGCTGCATCATTCTCCACCCGCACCCAGACCATGTCGGCCAGTGCCTCGCGGATCAGGGGATCTGTCAGGGCCTTCGTCTCGAGACTGCGACAGGCATCGGAATTCGGTGCGGCAAGCATCACGACCATGTGCTGGTGGTGTGCCTGCGCCTTGGCAACAGCCGCAGCATAGTCGGGCTGCCAGGACAGCGGCTCTGGGAAGGGTGGCTGGGCTGCCACCGCGGCATTGCCTGTGATCATGGCAACGACACAGGCGATCCGGACCAGGGTGGGAACAACGCTGGTGTGCATGCCCGCGACTATGGCTTGCTTCCCGGTCAAATGCTAGTCATCCGAAGTGCCGTTGGCCGGGCTATCCTTCGGGCTTGAATCCACCAACGTAAGACGATATCTTACCATGATGCACACGCGAGTTTCGAGCAAAGGTCAGATTGTTCTGCCGGCTGCCGTCCGGCAGCAGGATGACATCAAACCCGGCCAGGAGTTTGAAGTCGAGCGGATCGACCGCGGCGAGTATCGACTGCGGCGGTGCGAATCATCTCCCAATGAGGGACTGGCGGACTGGCTGCTTGCATGTCCGGAGAAGGGGTTCTTCGTGGGAGTCGCTTCTGAATCGACCAACGACCTGTGAGCCGCCGTGAAATTCCTCGTCGATGCGAATGTCCTCAGCGAGCCCACGAGGCCTCGGCCTGATGCAAAGGTCGTCGAGTGGCTCCGTCGCCATGAACGCGAGATCGCCATCGACCCGATCATTCTCGGTGAGTTGCGATTCGGGATCGAGCTTCTGCCGTCGAGCGGGCGTCGCAAGCGGCTGGAGCAGTGGTTCGAGAGCGGTGTAGGCCGAATCACCTGCCTCGACTGGACAGCCGAAACCGGCCTCCGGTGGGCAAGGCTTCTCGCTGATATGCGGTCGGCTGGAACGGCCATGCCGGTCAAGGACAGTCTCATTGCCGCCACCGCCTTGGCGCACCGCCTGACTGTCGTGACCCGCAACGTCACCGATTTCCGCAAGGCGAATGTCAAAGTCCTCGACCCGTTCGGGTCGTGATCTCCCCTCCGGCCCGTATGCCACACCACCCGACACGGTTGCCCGCCCCGCCGACCGCCGACCGCCGCGTGTATCCCTTCATCGATGCGATCCGTGGCGTGGCCGCGCTTGTCATCCTGGCCCACCACCTTCTCACCTACGTCCCGCGGACCGACGAGACGCTGGCGGCCGTGCCCGTGCTCCATCATGTCATCTGGTGGTATGGCGGCCTGGCCACGCAGGTGTTCCTCGTGATCAGCGGCTTTGTCGGCGGCGTGTCGCTGGCCCGTGCGACGCCGGAGGCCGCCGATCTGGGGCGACTGCTGCTTGTGCGCTATCTTCGACTGGCGTTACCGGCGGTGGCGACGCTCCTGTTCGCGATCGTGCTCTACGCGATCGTGCCGCCG
>CAYSPN010000266.1:0-5954 GCA_964432895.1 uncultured Candidatus Kuenenia sp. | reverse complement strand
GTGAAATTCACGCCCGAGGGAGGCCGGATCGACGTGCGGGCCAGGCTTGCTGACGAGCCTGCCGGTGGCTGCCCCGATCTGCTGATCGATGTCATCGACACCGGCGTGGGCATCGCCGAGGAGGAACAGCAGGCGATCTTCGAGAAATTCCGGCAGGGACGGGTGTTTCAGACCGGCGACGACGCCATGACGCGGGAATTCTCCGGCACCGGCCTGGGGCTGTCGATCGTCCGCGAGCTCTGCCGGCTGCTCGGAGGTGACGTGTCGGTGGAGAGTCAGCTGGGCCGGGGCAGCCGGTTCACCGTGCGGCTGCCGGTGCGGCTGTCGGCGAGAGGGCCGGGCGGTGCGGGAGGTGCGGGGGTGGCGATGCAGGCCGGCGCCGATGGCGAACTGCCGACGCTCGCAACCGCAGGTGGGGCGCGAGACGTCGCGTAGCCACCTGATACCAGGGAAACAACAGGGAAGGCATCCATGGCAAAGGATCAGGAAGCGGGCGAAGTCGTTCTGTTCACCGACGGGGCCTGCAGCGGCAACCCGGGGCCCGGCGGCTGGGCCTACATCCTCAGGCATCCCCAGAGTGGCCGGGAGGCAAGCGACTCCGGCGCCGAGGCCGTGTCGACGAACAACCGCATGGAACTAACCGCCGTCGTGCAGGGGCTGCAGCAGCTCAAGCGGCCCACGGTGGTGGAGTTGGTGACCGACAGCGTCTATGTCGGCACGGGCCTGTCGGAGTGGATGCCGAAGTGGAAACAGCAGGGCTGGAAGCGGAAAGAGAAAGGGAAGCTCGTGCCGGTGAAGAACGAGGACCTCTGGCGGGAGCTCGACCGGCTGGCCTCATCCCACAGGATCCGGTTCACGCACGTGGCCGGCCACTCGGGCCACGCCGAAAATGAGCAGTGCGACCGGATGGCCGTGGAGGCCTACAAAGAGCTCCAGCGGAACGGGGCCGTCGTTCCCCCGCCCGGCTCGCGATAGCCGACGCGCTGGCTCGACGCAACGCACGGTCATCGATCAGCGTCGAAGAGCAGGGCGACGGCACGATCGTAGACGATTGCGTCGTACTCGGTCAGTCGATCAAGGTGCCGCTGCATCTCAGCCGTGATCGTCAGCCCCGCATCGGCCGCGTCGTGGTTGACGTTGGTGCGGTAGTCCGCAACCTGAACGTTCAAGCCACACACGCGCGACGCCTTGCTCAGCGACAGTTCCAGGTGTTCCGCGACGCCGATGAGATCAAAGTCCTCCACCATGCGTTGCAGGGCCCGGTCGACCAGGTCGCTCAACGGCGCGGCCGGACCAAACAATTGGGCGCGGGTCGCGCTGTCGTGCCCAAATGCACCTCCACAGATGAAGCGAAACTGAGCGTTGTCGATCGCGCGGAGGATAACCGGGTCATCACTGGCGAGATACTCGAGGAGCGACATGTCCCGCACCTTGTGGCAGAGGTCATGCAGATGGGGATGGTCGGGGGCCGAGCGGTATTGCGTTCGCCAGTAGCGATAGGAGGAGAGAATGCGGTCCTGCGGTTTTCGTAGGATCGTGACCAATCGAGCATCAGGAAGGATCTCCCTGGCCTGCGTCAGGCCGATGTGAGGCCAGAAGAATTCGTACTCGCCAAGCTCTTTCGGGCTCTTGCCCTGGAATTCATACTGAAAGGCCCAGGGGCAGATCTTCGCAGCCTCGAAACCGGAGGCGAGGCCGGTCATGAACGATGTACCGGCTGTCTTGTGCAGTCGGATGAGCGCCAGTTTTCCCACGCGATTTCAGCCCTCCCGGGCTCGGTAGGCAGACAGGCGGACCTTGCGGTTGCCTACGAAATGCCCTCCTGCCCGTGGTTTGGCCGGACCGTAGCGGAGGGCGTCGGTCTGGGCAACGGCCGGCAGGATCTTCGCAGAAAAAGCCGAAAAAGAGCTCATTTGAGGCGTTTTGGTCAGGCGGCAACGGTTCGCGTGCACCCCCTGAAAGTGAGGGCGTAGGGCGGAGGCCGGCGCAAGACTATTTGCGGGGTGTGGCAACGAGGTTATTTTGTTGACTTGGGTAAACTGCCGAGTAGGATGTGCCAGTTGTACCGATTTTTCGACGGAGCTTCGCTGTTCACCGTAGCCAAGCACAAACAAGACGCCGGCCATGAATGCCATCCGCACGAGTTCACGCTCCCGGTGTCTCGCGCGGTTTTGCAAACACTGCACACAATCATGAAATACGCAAAAAAAAGTAGTTTGAGCAACGCTCTGTTGGTGGCATTGTTCGCCACCGCCATGTTCAGCCTGCCTGTGGCGGTGGTCGCGGAGCCGATGTCCATAACCCCTGATGTCGTCTGGGTGAATAATACGGGCAATGCCGCCTACACGGGCAACAATGCGTTCTGGGGTGTAAACGGTATCGGTGCGGTCAACTATGCATATGCCATCGGCAAGTATGAGATCACCAACACCCAATACGCTGCATTTCTCAATGCCGTGGGGCAGTCGAACGCCAATGGCGTCTACAACGCCAACATGGGCAACAGCTCATCCGGAACCTTCGGCGGCATCATTCAAAGTGGTACGAGCGGGGCGTACAGCTACTCCGTTGCGTCGGGCTTTGAGGCCAAGCCTGTCAACTGGGTGAGCTGGTTTTCGGCAGCGCGGTATGTCAACTGGCTCGAGAACGGCAAGCCTGTCGACGCGACAGGCACGGCGGTGAACAACGGCACGTATACGCTTGGCACGGCAACTTCTGGGAACATCGCGTCGTGGAACGCCGGCTCGATCTGGAGGCTTCCGTCGGCAAGCGAGTGGATGAAGGCTGCCTTCTACAATCCCGACACGCCCGGTTATTCAACGTATGGCACGGGCATGAACACGATCGTTTCCGGTACAGGAGGCTCGGCCTCCGATGGTGTGGTCTACCAAGTGAGTGGTTCGGGCCCGCAGGCCGTTGGGTCGTTCTCCAATGCCGATAACTACTACGGCCTTTTCGATGCCTCGGGAAACGTGCGGGAGTGGACGGGGAAGGTCAACCCAGCCGCCAGCGGCACGAATCTGCAAGAGGCGTATCTTGCCAACGGCAGCTACGCAGGTGGGTCGGATTACGCCGTGTCGATTGATAACGGCGTCTATGCCTTAGGAACCTCGGCGTCTGCCGGAATCGGTTTCCGCGTTGCTTTGGTCCCTGAACCCAGCACGATAGCCCTCGCGGCCATGGGCGTGGCTGGTGCCCTTGGCTTCAAGCGACTGAAGCGGCGGCCAAAGCAGGCTGCTGATTCTCTGCCCTGCTGATCGCTGCGGGTATATCGATACGGTTGATTGTGCACCCCGCGCTTCCGGCTCCTGAAAGGCGGGGTGCTTCATTTGGCTTGGCCGCTCTTCCATGGGCCAGGCTTGCCACGCGATAGACTTGCGGCCATGGATTCCTCCCGTGCCGCAGATACTGGTCCCGGCCCAAGCTCTGAACGGCCGCCAATCCAAAATGCCCTGGACCGCCCGCGGAGCCTTTCCACGCCCCTGGAGCGGCTTCCCGGCGTGGGCAGCGCCCGCGCGGAGAAGCTCGTCCGTCTGGAGCTGGTCACGGCTTCCGATGCCCTCATGCACTTCCCCCGGGAGTATCGCGACTTCAGCGGAGCGCATGCGGTGGCCGACATCTGCGACGGGGAACACGCCTCCATCGCCGGTGAGGTGACGAGCGTCGCCGCGAGAACGACCGCCGGCGGCCGGCCCCTCCTGACCGTGCTCCTGGCCTGCAAGGACGGCAGCGCCCGGGCTGTCTGGTTCAACATGCCCTTCATGAACCGGCGATTCGCCGCCGGCATGCGCGTGGTGATCGCAGGTGTGCCCAAGAGAAGCGGCCTGATCTGGGAGTTCAATCATCCCGAGGTGCGTTGGCTCGGTGACGGTGAGCAGGCGCACGCCTCCGACTGGCTCGCCATCTATCCGCTCGCCGAGGGCGTGCCGCAGGCGGTCGTCCGCGCGGCGGTGCAGGCGGCACTCACCCACGCCGCCGACCTGCCTGCCGAGGCGTTTCCGCCCGATGTGCTCGCTGCCAAGTCGCTGCTGCCGATCGGCGAGGCCTTTCGCGAGATCCACTGCCCGTCGAATCAGGGCATGATCGATGCGGCTCGCCGCCGGTTTGTCTACCAGGAACTCTTTATGCTGCAGTTGGCACTGCGGATGCACCGGGAGCGTCAACAGCGCAACCACGCCGCGCCAACGATCGACGTGGACGTGCGGCTCGATAGCCGCATCCGGGCCCGGTTTCCGTTCCCGCTCACGCCCGCGCAGCGGCGTGTCTGCGGGGAGATCGCCGGCGACATGCGATGCCCGCGGCCGATGAACAGGCTCCTGCAGGGCGACGTCGGCAGCGGCAAAACAGCGGTGGCGATTTACGCGATGCTCGCCGTGGCGGCCACGCCGGTGAAGGCACGTGAGACTGGCCCGGCGTCGGCACCGAGTGAGCCGCCGTCGGGGACGAAGCCAACGGAAAAACCGCTGCGGTATCAGGCGGCCATCATGGCACCGACCGAGCTGCTCGCCCGCCAGCACATGGCGACGCTCGAGCGACTGCTCGCTGGCAGTGGCGTGGAGGTGCACCTGCTCGTCGGGGGCCAGCCGGCGAAAGAGCGGAAGCGCATCCTCGAGCGCATGCAGTCGGGCGAGGCGGGAATCGTGGTCGGCACGCAGGCGCTTGTCTGTGGTGACACGGCGAAATTCCGCAATCTGGGGCTCGTCGTGATCGACGAGCAGCACCGCTTCGGCGTGCTCCAGCGGGCCACGCTCCAGCAAGACGGCACCGATCCGCACGTGCTGGTGATGACCGCCACGCCAATTCCACGGACGATCGCCCACGCCGTGTATGGCGACCTCGATGTCTCGGTGCTCGATGAGCAGCCGCCGGGCCGTCAGCCGGCGAGGACCTACCGTGTCGGGCCGGAACAGGTCGACCAATGGTGGCAGTTCTTCGGCAAGAAGCTCAAGGAGGGCCGCCAGGGCTACGTTGTCGTGCCGGCCGTCGAGGAATCGAAGCGTGAGCTGGCCAGCATCTCGAGCACGCTCGAGCATCTCGCCAACGGTCCGTTGGAAGCGTTTCGGCTGGGTTTGGTGCACGGCCGCATGAAGCCGAAGGAGAAGGCGGCGATCATGGACAGCTTCCGCGCCGGTGAGATCGACGTGCTGGTGGCGACGAGCGTGATCGAGGTGGGGATCGACGTGCCGCAGGCGACGATCATGACGATCCTCGACGCCGACTCATTCGGCCTCGCGCAGCTCCACCAGCTCCGCGGCCGCGTCGCACGGGGCGCCACGCAGGGCATTTGCGGCGCCGTGACCGCAGCGGCCGACGCCTCGATTCCCCGAATCGACGCCTTCGTCGCCACGACCGACGGCTTCGCCCTCGCCGAACAGGACCTGCTGCTCCGCGGACCCGGCGAACTCGTGGGCACCCGGCAGAGCGGAGCCCCGCCGATGTATCTGGCCGACCTGCTCCGTGACTCGTCGGTGGTGGCAGAGGCCCGCCGCGACGCCCTGGAACTCTTCGCCCGCGATCCCTCCCTGTCGGCCCCGAGCTGGAGCCGCCTCCGCGAACTCATTCTCAAGCGGTGGGGTGAACAGCTGGGCCTCGGGAAGGTGGGCTGATGCCGCCTGACGATCGGCGTGCTAGTTTCATGTTCCGATCCGTCACCCTCTGGAGTCCTGTTCGTGTTTTGCTTCGCCTACGGCTACAAGTGCTATCTCGCTCCGCTCGTCGCCCTGCAGGTCGCCCAGCAGGTGCTGATCAACTCTGGCTTCGAGATCTTCGATCCGGTGCAGCCCGGCAAGATCACGACCGCGGGCAACCACTACGGCGCCGGCGTGATGGTGACGGTGGTCTCGATGGACAGCGACGGCGGGTCCGCCACGGTGATCAACGCCTTCACCGCGAACCAGGCCGCCGTTGATTCGGCCCGCTCGATGGCCGACACGGTCCTCGCCGCCATACAAAAT
>CAYSPN010000265.1:0-3916 GCA_964432895.1 uncultured Candidatus Kuenenia sp. | reverse complement strand
CCGGCCCCCCACAGCCGATCATAGAGCGGCTGGTCGTCCTTACGGCCGGACCCAAAACTCGTGAGCACGATGTAGGCCGGCAGGTCGGCGTTATCGCTGCCGAGGCCGTAGCTCACCCACGAGCCGATGCTCGGCCGGCCGGCCAACTGGTGGCCCGTCTGGAAAAACGTGATCGCAGGGTCGTGGTTGATCTGCTCGGTGACCATCGAGCGGATCATGCACCAGCGGTCGGCGTGCCGGGCGATGTTGGGGATCAATTCACTGAACCACATCCCGCTCTCGCCGTGCTGTGCAAACTTGAACATCGACGGCGCCACGGGAAAATTCTTCTGACCGCTGGTCATCGTGGTGAGCCGCTGCCCCTGCCGGATCGACTCGGGGAGATCCTCGCCACGCCGCTTCTCGAGCCCAGGCTTCGGGTCGAAGAGGTCCATCTGCGAGGGCGCACCCGACTGAAAGAGATAGATCACCCGCTTGGCCTTCGGCGGGAAGTTTGGAAACGCCGGGACGACCGCGGAGCCGGACGCCGTCGCCGACGCAGTCGCCGCGCGGGCCGACTCCGGCTGCATCAGGCTGGCGAGAGCCGCGTAGCCCAAGCCTCCGGCAGAGCCGCCGAGGAACACGCGGCGGTTGAGGGCATCCTGCGATCGCAGGATCTGGTGATCAGCCCGGGACACATGTTGAAACAGACTCATGAAACGTCACTCCCGCATCACGAACTCGTCGAGGTTGATGATCACGTTCGCCACGAGCGAATAGGCCGCAAAATCCGCCGCTGACACACCCTCCGGCCGTTGCACGAGCCCGACCGTCGCGAACCGCTCTGCCGCGGCCGGCTCGGCGGTGAACCGGGCCAGATCGGCCTCGAAGCCGCCCGCGAGCGTCGCCAGTTCGTCGGTCGTCGGCCGGCGGCCGAGCGCCAGCCGGAAGCCGTGCGCAATTTTCTCGGCTGGCGTCACGCCTCCCTCGGCAAGCATCCGCTTCGCCAGGCCGTGGGCCGCCTCGACGAAGGTCGTCTCGTTCAAGAGTGCCAGTGCCTGCAGCGGCGTGTTCGTCCGCGAACGCTTCACCGTGCAGGTCTCGCGGTTGGGAGCGTCGAAGAGCAGCATCGTGGGCGGCCCGGCCGTCCGCTTCCAGATCGTGTACATCGTCCGCCGGTAGCGGCCGGCACCGGTGTCGGCCTTGTACCCACGCAGGTCACCGTACTTGCTGGTCTCGTCCCAGACGCCATCCGGCATCCACGGCCGCACGCTCGGGCCTCCGATCGTCGGCACGAGCAGTCCCGACGCGGCCAGCGCCGCATCGCGGACGGCCTCTCCGGGAAGCCGGATTCGCGGCGATCGGGCCAGCAGCCGGTTGGCCGGATCCTTGGCGAGCTTCTCCGACGTCACGGTCGACTGCTGCCGGTAGGTGCTGCTCATGAGCAGCATCTTGATGAAGGCCTTCATGTCCCACTGCTTCGCGGGCTGCCCGTTCACGGCCGGCATCGCGCCCGCCTCCATGAACTCAACCGCCAGCCAGTCGAGCAGTTCCGGGTGGCTCGGATACTCCGCCTGGCTGCCGAGGTTTTCGCTCGTCTTGACCAGGCCCGTGCCGAAGAACCGCTCCCACATCCGGTTCACCCACACGCGTGCCGTGAGCGGGTTGTCCCGCGCGACGACCCACTTCGCCAACGACAGCCGATCGGCCTTCGTACCCTCGGGCAACCGCGGCAGAAACGCTGGCAGCGCGGCCTCGACCTTGTCGCCCCGCTTGTCGTATTCGCCGCGAATGAGCACGAAGGCATCCCGCGGCGTGCCCTCCTTCATCACCATGGCGCTCGGCAGCGAATCGCGGAATGAATCGACACTTTTCTTGGCGGCGTCACGGGCCACCTCGGCCCGGCGGATCGGGCCATCGACGTTCGCGCGGTAGAACTTCGCGATCTCGGCCTTCTGCTCAGGTGTCCGCTGCTCGCGATCGACGGCGAGACCAGCCTTCAGGGCATCGGGCAGTTTGACACCCGCCACGCCGAGCAGGCTCGGCTCATCAGGCGAAAACGCCAGGCGAAACCTGCCGATCGCATGGCCATCGAAGGCCTCCTGTCGCAGGCGGATCACCAGCCGGGAATTCTCCGGCACGGTCACCGCCTTGTCGGGAAACACGGCGAGGTGCCGTGGCTCCCGTTTGTCGGCCAGATTGCCGTCGATCGCCCAGCCCTTCCCCTTTTCGCCCTTCAGAACGCTCGTTGCCGGCCAGCCGGCCTGCTCGTAGTCGGCCTCGGCCCGCTTGAGTTCCACGGGGATCACCTTGGCGTCGCCCGGCGGCTCGATCTCGGCCTCCAGTTTCGTCACCACGATGTTGCCATTGCCCGCGCGGCCGAAGCCGCCGCCGCCGGCCAGACTCGCGTCGGGCAGCACTTCCAGCCGCAGGCCGCCAAACTTCCCGGCCGGCACGAGCGATTCGAATTCGTAGGTGTCACGCGGTGGCAGCTGGCCTTCCACGAACCACGAGCCGTCTTCGCTCCGCCGAAAGGTCGCGCCGCCGACGCTGCGCAGTTCGAGCGGCTCGAATGATTCCCAGGCCTCCTGGGGCTTTGCCAAGGCCGGCCGGATCTCCTCTTCCCACGCCGCGACGAGACTGTCGATGTTCGCCGCCTCGGCCTTCACGGCCAGTTCTGCATCAGTCACCACCTTCTCGAGCCTGGCCAACTCCTGCTCCTGCTCGGGCGACGGCAAGAGATGAAGCGGATCGGAGTTGCCGCCGCTGCGATTCTGTGCCCCCATGATCGTGCCGCTCTCAGGCACGTTGTTGAAGAGCGAGAAGAGGGCATAAAACTCCCGCTGCGTGAGCGGATCGTATTTGTGGTCGTGGCAGCGGGCGCAGCCCACCGTGAGCCCCAGCCAGGTCTGGCCGGTTGTCTCGACCCGGTCGATCACGGTCTCCACCCGCCACTCCTCGGCGATGATGCCCCCCTCGCCGTTGATCCGGTGATTGCGGTTGAATCCCGTGGCGACGATCTGATCGCGGGCGGGATGTTCCAGCATGTCGCCGGCGAGTTGCTCCACCGTGAACTGGTCGAACGGCAGGTTCCTGTTGAACGCGTTGATCACCCAGTCGCGCCATGGCGAGTTGGAGCGGCTCGAATCGGTCTGGTAGCCGTGGCTGTCGGCATACCGCGCCGCGTCGAGCCACTCGATCGCCATCCGTTCGCCGAAGTGCGGGCTGGCCAGCATGCGATCGACATATTTTTCATACGCGTCGGGCGACTGGTCCGCCACAAACGCATCGACGTCGGCGGGCACCGGCGGCAGGCCGGTGAGATCGAGCGCGACCCGTCGCGCGAGTGCCACGCGGTCGGCCTCGGCATTTGGCGCGAGCCCCTCGTGCTCGAGCCTGGCCTGGATGAACCGGTCGATCGGCGTCTTCGGCCACGCAGCATCTTTCAACGCTGGCACCGCGGGCCGCTGCACGCGTTCAAACGCCCAGTGCCCCCGATACTCCGCCCCCTCCGCGATCCACCGACGAAGAATCTCGGCCTCTGCCGGCGTGACCGGCTTGTTGACGTGCGGCGGCGGCATGATCACGTCGGGATCGGTGCTCGCGACCCGGGCGAGGATCTCACTGGCCTCGGGCTTGCCCGGCACGATCGCCGTGCCGCCGCTCTCGAGCGCGGCGACGGCAGCAGCGCGGTCATCGAGCCGCAGACCCGCCTGTCGGTCTTCGGCATCGGGGCCGTGGCAGGCGAAGCAGCGGTCGGAGAGGATCGGCCGGATGTCACGGTTGAAGTCGAGCCGCTGGCCCGCGACCGACTCGGCCGCGAAGGCCTGAAGGGCTGCTGCCTGGCAGAGGAGAGCAGCCAGCCCGACACGACGGACCGACGTGGACACCGAAGCGGTGAATCCCATGACCGAATCCTCGAAGGACTCAACTGGAA
>CAYSPN010000264.1:0-4045 GCA_964432895.1 uncultured Candidatus Kuenenia sp. | reverse complement strand
CTTTTCAGCCGGAGCAGGTGCCGCCTTCGGCTTCGCGGCAGCGGCCTGCAGTTTGGCGGTGACTCCCGGGGCCTCTGCCTTGCTGACAGGACCGGGCTTCGCACCGCCGCGAGCGGCCGCAAGAATGCTCGCCGTATCGCGTTGCACGCCTGTTTTCGGGGCCGATGCAGTCGCGGCCTTGGCGGCTGCTACGGCCGCTGCTGGCTTTGCAGCCGGCTTGGCCCTTTCGACAGCGGCGGCCGGCTTCGGCTTATCGGCGGCAGCCTCAGCGCCTCCAGCCTCCCCATCAGCAGTCTTTTTGGCACGGGCAGCCGCGAGAATATCAGCCACGCTTGGCCTGGCTCCCCCAGCCGTCTTCACCGCTGCGGGCTTGGCAGCAGGCTTCGCCTTGGGCGCCGCCTCAGCTTCGGCGGTCGAGGCCGCCGCCGGCTCGGTCGCTGTCGGTGTTGGAGGGGCAGCGGGCGGAGCGGCACCGCCGCCGTCTTTGGCCCGCGCGGCTGCCAGAATCTCCGCCACCGACATTTTCTTCTTGTCAGCCATCCAATAGCCTCGGCAAAGGTCTATGCCAGGTTTGTCGAATAAGTGGTCTCACGACGGCCCACAATGCCGCTCCCAAACGCACCGATTCAGACGCACCAATTCCCACAAAAAGTTGGTTTCGGCCGCGATTGGCGGAGTTCGTGATTTTTTTCACGAACTTCACCTTAAACTGTATCTCTGCCTGCTTAGCTGTCAACGTCGATTGCCGTGGGCCTGCGGAATTCCCGTGTAATTGCCACCTGTTTTCCTGGGCGTGTGAGTGTTCAAGCCGGGCCGGAACACCGCAGGCCGCTTGAACGTCTGCGACCGCTCCCGTCACAATCCCTGCCCGTGTACGTTCGAACGGCCCTCCTGCCGGGGCCGTCGTTGACAATCCGCCGGTCGCTCTCCCCCACCAAGCTACTCACCGCCACGCCCCAGAATCCTCTGCTCCCGCGTGGACCTTCTGACTTCCTCGAAAGGACTTTGCCCCGTGCCAGCATCACGCAGCTCGACCGCAGCGACATCGCGTCGTGTTCTGGTGGTCGGAAGTGGCGGACGGGAGCATGCGATCGCATGGAAACTGGCCCGCGACGGCGCCGAGGTGCTCGTCGCGCCTGGCAACGCCGGCACGGCGGACGTCGCGGAGAACGTGCCGATCGCCGCCGATGATATTCCGGCGCTCGTGAAGCTCGCGGACTCGAGACAGGTCGACCTGACCGTCGTTGGGCCGGAAGCGCCCCTCGTCGCCGGCATCGTCGATGCCTTCGAGGCCGCGGGCCTGCGGATCTTCGGCCCGACTGCGAAGGCCGCGCAGCTCGAGGGCAGCAAGCTGTTCTGCAAGCAGATCATGCACCGAGGCGACGTGCCAACCGCCATGTTCCGTGAGTTTCGCGGAGTGGCCCGAGCCCGCGACTATCTCCAGGCTCGCGAAGACATGCCGGTGGTGGTGAAGGCTGACGGACTCGCCGCTGGCAAGGGCGTATTCGTGTGCGACGATCGCGCCGCGGCGCTCGCCGCACTCGACAGTCTCGGAGGCGACGAGCAGTTTGCCGGCGCGACCAAGGGCATCCTCATCGAGGAACGGCTCGACGGGGTCGAGGTGAGCGTGATGGCCATCACTGACGGTCGAACGATCGTCACGCTGCCGCCGCTCCAGGACCACAAGGCTGCTCACGACGGCGACACCGGCCCCAACACGGGCGGCATGGGTGCCTACTGCCCTGCCCCGTTTGTCGATGCCGACATGCTGGCCGATATCGAGGCACGGATACTCGTGCCGACGGCCCACGCGATGCGGCGGGCGAAGGTGCCGTTTCACGGCGTGCTCTATGCCGGCCTGATGCTCACGGCGCAGGGGCCAAAAGTGCTCGAATTCAACGCCCGCTTTGGTGATCCCGAATGCGAGGCATTGATGATCCGATTGGAGTCGAGCCTGCTGGAACTGCTCGACGCCGCCGTGGATCGTCGCCTCGAATCGGTGGAGCCTCCACGATGGCGGGAGGGGGCGAGCGTGACGGTGGTGATGGCGTCGGAGGGATATCCGGGGGCGGTCCAAAAGGGACGCGCCATCCGCGGGCTCGACGCTGCCGCCAAGGTGCCCGATGTCGAGGTGTTTCATGCAGCCACGCGGACTGCCGATGGCAGCGTGCAGAGCGATGGTGGCCGAGTCCTGGCGGTGACGGCCGTCGGTCCCTCGCTCGCCCGGGCGAAACTGCAGGCCTACTCGGCGGTGAAGGAGATCCGCTGGCTGGGGGCGTGGTGCCGTAAAGACATCTCCGACAAGGGGCTGGCCCACGAGCGAGAAAGACTGGCCGCCGAAGCGGCGGCGGTCGGGACCGTCGGCGAGACTGCTGAGCCCATCGTGGAGAAGCCCGCATGAGGCTGCGTGTCGGCATCGTCGGGTTGGGGAGCCAGTGGGAGAGCCGCCACCTGCCGGCGCTGCGATCCCTGGCCGACCGCTTCGAAGTCCGCGGCATCTGCGAGCAGGTGGCGCATCTCGCCAAGCGGGCGGCCACGGAACTCGGCACCGTGCCCGTGGATGGTTTTCGGGCCCTGGCCGCAAGGGACGACATCGACGCGATCCTCTCCTTCGCCGACCAATGGTATGGCGCGGCGCCGATCTTCGCCGCCTGCGACCACGGCAAGGCGGTCTATTCGGCGATCTCGCTCCCCTTCGCTCCGGAGGAGGCTCGCCTGCTGCGACAGCGGGTCGAGGAGTCGGGCATCGCCTTCATGGCTGAACTGCCCAGGCGGCATGCCCCCGCCACGGTGCGGCTCAAGGAACTGATCGCCACGCGGCTCGGCAGCCCGCGGCTGCTCTTCTGCCACCGCCGCGTGCCGCTGTCTGGGGCCGCCGCGGCCACGTCGCCACGGGATCGGGTCAGCGAGGCCCGCGACCTGATGGAACTGGTCGACTGGTGTCGCTACGTGGCGGGCGCAGAACCGACGAGCGTGGTCTCGGTGCGGCATGCCGAGGCGGCCGGTGCTGAGACCGATGACTACCAGATGATGAGCCTCGATTTCACGCCTTCGGAGGATGGTCAGCTCTCCCCCGGCAACGGACCTCTCGCGCAGATCAGTTGCGGCTACTACATGCCGCGGCAATGGGAGGAGGCGGTGGGATTCCGGCCTCCGGCCGCCCTGCAGGTGGCCTGCGAGAAGGGCATCGCGTTTATCGATCTGCCGTCGAGCCTGGTCTGGTTCGACGGGGTGGGCCGCCATCAGGATTCGCTCGAGAGCGAGCGACCGGTGGGCGAGCACATGCTGCTGCAATTTCACCGCAAGGTGACGAGCCTGGTGCGGGCCGTGAGCGGCCTGGACGACACGCTCAAGGCGATGCAGATCGTGCAGGCCGCGGCGACGAGCCAGTCAGAAGGCCGCCGCGTGCAGGTGTGAGCAGCCACCGGGGTCTCACAGGAACTCGCCCGACTCAGTTGTTGCTGAAGTCGAGCTGCTTGCCCGGCTTCACGCCGAGCGGGTTCTTCACGAACCGCTGCCGGCAGGCATCACAGAGATCAAACCGCATCGACCGGGCACCATCCGTGAGGCCGGCCGGCAGGTCTTCTTCATCGAGACGCTCGAGCATCTCCTGCATCTCCTCGAGATGATCAGCCTCGTCCTGCTGACCACTGCCGTCGCAGCAGCCGTGGTCGGCAATGTCTTCGACCGCCGGAAACACCTCGATCTTCACGACGTGGTGTACGTAAGCATGGGTGTCGATCGGACGCTTGCAGATGTCGCATGAGTAGTGAAGCATCGGTCTCTCCGCGGGGGGAATGATTCCGGCCATGCCTCCGCCGGGCGCGGCGTGGACCGCCGACAGGCCGGCGGATCCACTCCGTGAGTGTGCCTGCAACCTGCGGCAAAGGCAAGCGGGCAGCCATCGCCGCGACGGCAAATATTTGGCAGGGAGGGAGCCGGGCGACTAGACTCTGTCAGTGTTGGGTGCCCATCGAGGAACTGCCATGTCTGCTCCGATGATGCCCGCCGCAATCGCTCCCGGGGCGCTCGGCCTGAGCGTGCT
>CAYSPN010000263.1:0-6783 GCA_964432895.1 uncultured Candidatus Kuenenia sp. | reverse complement strand
TTCGAGGCAAGCTTCCAGCCGATCACGGCGGCATAGCACGCGGCCAGCAGGCCGGGGATCACGGTCGCACAGAGCAGATGCGACACGAGCCGTCGGCCGGGAAAGAGCACGAGCCCGATCCAGGCCAGAAGGGCGACCGTGTTCGTGATTTGGAAGAAGTGTTGCGGCATAAGCGCATTGTCCGTGGACAGGCCTCCCGTTTTAACCGGGAAAATGTCTCCCGTCACAGGCTTTCATCGGGATGGTAGGCTTTTTCTCTGTCCCTGGCAGGAGGAAGCCGATGAACCGCCATCCGCGACAGCTTGGCTGCACCTCGACCGCCGCGCACGGTGCCTGGCGGCGCAGCTTCCACGTGGCGGTGCCGTGGCTCGTGATGGTGACCGTCTTAGACGCCGCAACCGGCCTGCGGCCAGTCCGGGCCGAAGATGCCGTCACGGGCGGGGCAGGCATGCGTGAGTTCCTCGCCCGCCACTGCGCCGAATGCCACGGCGACAGCAAGCCCGAGGGCGATGTCACGCTCTCATGGCCAGCGGACGATGCCAGCCTGCTCGCGCAGCGGAACATCTGGGAAACAGCGGTCCGCCGTGTCGAGGCGGGCGAGATGCCTCCGCAGGATCAGCCGCGGCCCGATACGGCAGAGGCGGCGTCCTTTGTGGCAGGCATGCGGCAGCGTTACGCCGATGCCGACCTGCGAGCCCCCGCCGATCCCGGCAGGGTCACGATGCGGCGTCTCAACCGGTTGGAATACCGAAACACGATCCGGGACCTCGTGGGGGTCGACTTCGACCCGACGAACGATTTTCCGAGCGATGAAATCGGCTATGGCTTCGACACGATCGGCGACGTGCTCACGGTCTCGCCGCTGTTGATGGAGCGGTATCTCGATGCCGCCGAGGCGGTGATGGAGCGGGCCATTCCCACCACGCCACCGCCGGTGGTCAAGCGTCGCCGGCAGGCGCAGTACACCGAGCCAGCCAGCCCGGACGTCAAACGGCTGATCGTCGCGGGGTTTCGTCGGATGTCCACTGACGGAAAAGGGCCGATCGAACTCGGACCGATCAATGCACCGTTTGAATGGGAAGCCGACGGCGAGTATGAGCTGCGCACGAAGGTCTACGCCGCGGCCGTCACGCCGCAGCCGGTTCGCCTGACACTCCTCGTCAGCGGCAGGGAACTGCCGCAGCCCGCCGCGCGGGAAGATTTGGACAGGCTTTCCGGATCCGTGCCCCGCACGGCGCGGATCCTCGGGTCGTTCGTCGTCACCGGCACCTCAAAGGAGACGGCGAACGAGTTCACGGTTCGCGTGCCGCCGCTGCCGGGACGCGACAGAGTGCTGATCGCCATCGAGAAGCCAGCCACGGACGCGATAGACGCCCCAGAAGCCACGGAAAACACGGAAGCCACGAATGGCAAGGAAACCACGGACATTCCGGCCACGACGGTGTTCGTCGAAGGCCTGGAACTCTCCGGTCCGCTCGATTCGCGGCCCGCGACACAGAAGAGGCTGCTGGCATGTGCGGCCACCAGCTCCCAAGAAGACCAGACGCGCGAGGTGCTCGGGCGGTTCCTGAGGCGGGCATTTCGCCGCCGTCTCGAGCCGGGTGAACTCGACCGTCACGTCGCTCTTGTCGAGAAGGCCGTGAAGGCCGGCCGTGCATGGCACGGTGGTGTGCAGTTCGCCATGCAGGCAGCTCTCTGCTCACCGAAATTTCTCTTCCATGTCGAATCCGATGACAGGCCGGATGCCGAGGGTGTGCAATCGCTCGACGAGTTCCAGCTGGCCTCGCGGCTCTCCTTCTTTCTCTGGAGCACGATGCCCGACGACGAACTGCTCGACCTCGCAGACCGCGGGCAATTGTCCGAGAATCTCGACACTCAGGTCCGCCGCATGCTGGCCGATCCCCGTGCCGGAGCGCTCGTGACCAGCTTCGCCATGCAGTGGCTGCAGCTCAAGCGGATCGAATTCATCTCACCCGACGGTGAACTCTTTCCCACGTTCAACAACGACCTGCGAACCGGCATGCTCCAGGAGACCGAACTCTTCGTGGGCGGTGTGTTTCATGAGGATCGCAGCGTGCTGGAACTGATCGATGCGGACTCCACGTTCGTCAACGCGCCGCTGGCGAAGCACTACGGCCTGGAAGACGCGTACCGCAAGGCCGGTGGCACGGGGAAGGACTTCCGCCGTGTCCCGACCGCCGACCGCACGCGTGGCGGCCTGCTCGCGCAGGCGGGCATCCTCACTGCCACCTCGAACCCCACACGCACGTCGCCCGTCAAGCGGGGCCGCTGGGTGCTCGAGCAACTGCTCGGCGAACCGCCGCCGCCGCCGCCGCCCAACGTTCCCGAACTGGAGGAGAACGAAGGGGCGTCGACGACCGCTTCACTCCGGGAGCGGATGGAGGTGCATCGCAGCAACGCCGCCTGTGCCGGCTGCCATGCCCGGATGGATGCGATCGGATTCGCCCTGGAAAACTACGATGCCGTGGGGGCATTCCGCACCAAGGACGGCGCTTTCGATATCGACGCCGACGGGACGTTCCCCAATGGCATATCCTTCTCAGGCCCGGCGGGCTTGAAGGACGTGTTGCTGGCGAAGAAACGGGAGTTCTGCCGGTGCCTCACCGAAAAGATGATGATCTTCGCGCTCGGCCGGGGCCTCGAGCCGGCCGACCGGTCGACGATCGAGCGGATCGTCGACCGCCTCGAATCACAGGATTACAAGGTATCGGCCCTCGTGGCCGGCATCGTGACCAGCGACGCCTTCCGGCAGCGTCGTGGTGGCGGCACCGTGGAATGACTCACACCCTCGAAAGAGGTCTCTCATGATGAACGTCACTGTCAGGCAGCTCTCGCGCCGCACCCTGCTCCGGGGCCTCGGCGTCGCCCTACCGCTTCCCTGGCTGGAGGCGATGGGAAGGCTCGCCACACGGGCCGCGGCCGCCGACTCAAGGGCCACGCCGCCCAATCGGGTCGCGTTTCTCTACGCGCCCAACGGGCAACACATGGCCGACTGGACGCCGAAGGGGGAGGGCCGCGACTTCGAACTGGCGTCGATCATGGAGCCGTTTGCGAGCGTGAAGCAAAAGCTGACGGTGCTCTCGGGTCTGGCGGCCGACAAGGCCCGTTCCCACGGCGACGGCGGCGGCGACCATGCCCGCGCGATGTCGGCGTTTCTCACCGGCGTGCACCCCAGGAAGACCGATGGCACGGGCATCCACAACGGCACCTCCGTCGACCAGATCGCGGCCGCGATGGCCGGCGGTGAGACACGGCTCCCGTCTCTGGAGATCGGTGCCGACAAAGGGGCGATGGCCGGCAACTGTGACTCCGGCTACAGCTGCGTCTACTCCTCGACGATGTCGTGGCGGTCGCCCACGCAGCCTCTGCCGAAGGAGGTCAACCCGAAGGTGGTCTTCGACCGGCTGTTCGGCGACGGCGACCCGGCCGCCGCGGCCCGCGCCGCCCGCCGCACCAGCATCCTCGATTTCGTTCGGGAGGACTCCCGCGGTCTGGAGCGACGGCTGGCCGCGGCCGACCGACGGAAGCTCGACGAGTATTTCACGTCGGTCCGTGACATCGAACAGCGGATCGAACGGGCAGCGTCGCTGCCTCCGGCTGAGCCGCCCGCCATGGCACCGCCCGCGGGCATTCCGGGCGATTACGGCGAACACATCCGCTTGATGTGCGATCTCCTGGTGCTGGCCTTCCAGGCCGACGTGACCCGCGTCGCGACGTTCGTGCTGGCCAACGAAGGGAGCAACAAACCGTATCCCTTCATCGGGGTGCCCGAGGGGCATCACGACCTCTCGCACCACGGAGGCAACCCGGAGAAGCAGGCGAAGATCCGAAGCATCAACCTGTTCCACGCCGGCCACGTCGCCCACCTGCTCCAGCGGCTCGACGCCGTGCCGGAGGAGGATGGCACGCTGCTCGACCACGCGATGATCGTCTACGGCAGCGGCATCCACGACGGCAACAAGCACAACCACGAGGATCTGCCGATCCTGCTCGCAGGCGGAGGCTGCGGCACGATCACGACCGGCCGCCACCTGCAGTTCCCGGCAGAGACGCCGCTGAGCAATCTCTGGCTGTCGCTCCTTGACCGCATGGACGTGTCGGTGGAGCAGCTTGGCGACAGCACCGGCAGGCTGCCTGGGCTCCTCGAATAAGGCATGCCACGGCGTTCCGCACCGACACCAAGCAGCGCATCACCAGCTGACTGACCGATATCGGTCGCGGCCTTAGCCGATTCCCGCCGCCATGGACCGCCTCCGCTGCTTGCGGGCCTTTCTCGGGATTCGTACAACTTCCGGTCTCAGTTCCGTGCGTCCACGACAGGGGTTTTCCATGGCCACCGCCACCGCTTCCCGCACTTCCGCAAAGCTTCCCGAGTCGAAGAATGTCGGCTCCTCGCTCGACCGGGCATTGACCGCAGGCAAGGGCATCCTTCGGCTGTCGCCCACCTGGGTGCCGCGGAGCTTCCTCCATCCCGGCAAGAGGGTCCGCCTCCATCCCGACGATTACTACTCCTACGGCCTCGACCGTGGCGGCATCGACGAGCGGTGGTTCGCCAGCACGACCGAAGCCGCCAACGAGGGCCGCGTCCCCGATGAAGGACTGTCGTGGTGCGTGTTCGACGGCGAGCGGTTCCTCCTGCGCGACGCTGTCAGCGAGGGGGGCGCGAAGCTCGTCGGCAAGGCGATCTGGGACCGCTACAAGAAGTGGCCCGTCTATTCGAAGTTCTTCGACAACATGGGGCCGATTCCCCACCATATGCACCAGTCGTTCGAGGATGCCAAGCTCGTCGGCCAGGAAGGCAAGCCGGAGAGCTATTACTTCCCGCCGCAATACAACAACTGCGACAACAACTTCCCCTACACATTCATGGGCCTGGAGCCTGGCACCACGAAAGAAGACGTGCGGAAGTGCCTGGAGAACTGGAACCGCGGCGACAACGGCATCATCGACCTGGCCAAGGCCTACCGTCTCAAGCGGGGCACCGGCTGGCTGATCCCGCCGGGCGTACTCCACGCGCCGGGTTCTCTGCTCACCTACGAGCCACAGTGGGGCAGCGACGTGTTCTCGATGTTCCAGTCGCTCGTCGAGGGGCGGGCGGTTCCGTGGAGCCTGCTCGTCAAGGACATGCCGAAGGAGAAGCACCACGACCTCGACTTCATCATCGGCCAGCTCGACTGGGAGAAGAACGTCGATACCCATTACAAGGAAAGCAATTACCTCGAGCCGATCCTCGACGAGAAGCGGTCTGACAAGGGCGTGCACGACCGCTGGATCGTCTACGGCCATGTCGATGGCCGGCAGCTCTTCAGCGCCAAGGAACTCACGCTCGAGCCGGGCGCGAAGATCACGGTGAAGGACGCCGGCGCCAGCGGCTGGATCACCGTGCAGGGCGAAGGGAAGGTGGGCGTGCACGACGTCGCCACCCCGACGCTTATCCGCTTCGGCGAGATGACCAGCGACGAACTCTTCATCTCGGCCGACGCCGCCGCTGCGGGCTACACGGTGGAAAACACAGGTCCTGGCCCGCTCGTATCGCTCCGCTATTTTGGCCCCGACGTCCACGCCGACCTCCCCAAGCACGGAAAGAAGGCGTGAACAAGCGGGGTTGTCCCTTCCGGTCTCCCTCCGGCAATTTGACCCTCCGAACATTTGAAGGAACCACGCGATGCCAGCGCACACCGCCCCCAAGCTTCACAACGCCATGTGGCCCGGCCTCGTCGGCAAGGGCACCGACGCCGGCCAGGAGCCGCCGATCAGCCTCGACCGGATGCTGGAGCTGACCGCCGCGGCAAACGTCAACGGCCAGAAGTTCGACGGCATCGACTACTTCCTGTTTCTGCCGCACACCAATCCCGAGGCGAGTGACGCCGAACTGACGCAGATCGCCGACAAGATCGCATCGCACGGATTCACGGTCGGCTCGCTGGTGGCGCCGGTCTGGCCGGGCACCGTCGGCGACTCGGCGATGGGGGATGCGGCCGCCAAGGAAAAATTCCTGTCAGCCGTGAAGATGGCCTGCCGGATCGCGAAGGTCTTTGAGAAGCACGGTGTGCGGAAGTATGGCGTGATCCGCATCGACTCCGCGGAGTTTGGCGTGAACACGTGGCGGGAGAATCCCAAGGCCAACACGGCGAAGATCGCCGAAACGTTCCGCGAAGCAGCGAAGATCGCCCACGACAACGGCCAGCGGCTCGCCGCCGAGGGAGAGATCTGCTGGGCCGGCATGCACTCCTGGAAGGACATCCTCGACCTGCTCGAAGAGGTCGGCATGCCTGAGACGCTCGGTTTCCAGGCCGACCTCGCCCACACCTACCTCTACCTGCTCGGCTACAACGCGCCTGAATATGCGCTGGTGAAGCCCGGCTACACGGAGGCCGAGTTCTACGCCGCCTACAAGCAGATGACCGACAAGCTCCGGCCGTGGACGATCGACTTCCACGTCGCGCAGAACGACGGCGAGGTGCACGGCGCCGGCTCCCACGACAAGACGGGCAAGCACTGCCGGGCCGACGATCCCAACGGGAAGCTCGACATCGTGAAGTGCTCCGGCTACTGGCTCGAAGGCGCGGCCAAGCGTGGCATCCAGCACATCTGCTGGGACGGCTGCATGTTCCCGAACTCGACCCTCGAAAACCCCTCCACCTGGAACACCATCCTGAAGACCATGATCGCGGTCCGAGACGCCCACGGCTGGAACTAGTTTCGCTCGGATGCCTCTTGCGTTAGGACTGTTTTGGATACAGCGAGCGGAGGGATCGGCGG
>CAYSPN010000262.1:0-2307 GCA_964432895.1 uncultured Candidatus Kuenenia sp. | reverse complement strand
GCGGCGAGCGCGCCCAAGAGGGCGAGCACCGACACCGTGAGATTCGCCGCCAGCAGCAGGTCGACGACCGCGGCCGGCACCGGCGCGAGAACCACCAGCACCGACAGCAGAATGACCGTCGGAATGGCGTAGTCGAGGCCTCGGGCCGAGGCGGACCGGGGAACTGCCGCGAGTGTGGCTGGGGACTGCGCCATGAAACGCCGAATGCGGGAGGGAATGCTGGACGGGGGCTACGGGAACTGCCGCTGATGACCTGGCAGGCGGCGGACGATAGCGGTGCCGCCACGGGCGGTCCAGACCGCTCCGCGGTCTTGCCGTGACCGCCTACAATGCCCCAACACGCCCGGCCGACCGTCCCGAATTCCCCCCTTGCACGTTCCCCTTCAGGATTCGCCGCACGATGCACTTCAACCGTTTTGGGCTCGCCTTCGACTATCCTGAAAACTGGTCGGTCGACACCGATGATTCCCAGGACCGCTACGCCGCAGTGACGGTCTATTCGCCGGAGGGAGGCTTCTGGTCGGTGAGCGGCCACGCGGCCGGTGGCGATCCCTCCGAACTCACGCAGGCGGTGCTCGGCCAGATGCGAAAGGACTATCAGGATCTCGACAGCGAACCGACCGCGGACGAAGTCGCCGGACACCGCCTCACCGGTCTCGACATGAACTTCTACTGTCTTGACCTCACGAACACCGCGCAGGTGCGGACCCTGGAAACGCCCGATGCGATCTACCTGTTCATCTGTCAGGCGGAGGATCGGGAATGGGAGCGTGTCTCTCCGGTATTCGCAGCGATCACCACCAGCTTCGTCGCGGCGCTGCCAGAACGACTCCCCGACGACGACTCATTCGGCCCCAGCGGGTGACGTTCCCCACGGGGCTTGCCTGCCTGTATGCTTTGTTTCCATTCCGTCCTCAGGAACCATCTCCGTTGAACCTGCTTGCTCAACTCGCCGCCGCGACGGCCGCCGACCCTGCTGCCACCTCGACGATCCAGACGTGGCATTGGCTGGCGTTCGCCGCCATGGTCACAGTCCTGCTCACGCTCGATCTGACGGTTTTCCACAAGAAGGCCCACGAACCGTCGCTCCGGGAAAGCGCCTTCTGGACGCTCTTCTGGGCGGCATTGGCATTGGCCTTCAACGGGGTGATCTGGTGGTGGCTCGGCGGCAAGCCCGCCATCGAGTTTCTCACCGGCTATCTCGTTGAATGGTCGTTGTCGATGGACAACGTCTTTGTGTTCGCGGTGATCTTCGGCTACTTCCGCGTGCCGCTGAAGTATCAATACCGCGTGCTTTTCTGGGGCATCCTCGGCGCCGTGCTCATGCGGCTGACGTTCGTGCTCGTCGGAGCCGAATTGGTCGAACGATTCCATTGGGTGATGCCGCTGTTCGGCGCCTTCCTCGTCTACACGGGGATCAAGCTGGCCTTCGGCGAGGAGGAATCGCATCCGGAGGAGAGCGCGCTGGTCAAGCTCTTCCGGCGGCTCATCCCCGTCACCAACCAATCGGAAGGCGACAAGTTTTTTGTGCGTGAAGCGGGCCGGCTGATGGCCACGCCGCTCTTTCTCGTGCTCCTGATCGTGGAGAGCACCGACGTGCTCTTTGCCGTCGACAGCGTGCCGGCGATTCTCGGCATCGTCACCCCCGGCGCGCACTACATGCGCTTCGTGGCCTTCACGTCGAACGTGTTCGCGATCCTCGGGCTCCGCGCCCTCTACTTCTTGTTGGCGGGCGTGATGGACATGTTCCGCTTTCTGAACTACGGCCTCTCGGCGGTGCTCGTCTTCGTGGGCGGCAAGATGATCATCGAGGCCGCCCGACACAGTGAATCGCTGGCGACGTGGGGCGGCTGGGATGCGCACGCCAAGGGCCATCTGGTGCACCCCGCGGTGTCGCTCGTTGTGATCGTGGGCCTGATCGGCGCGAGCGTCGCCGCCTCGCTGGCGTTCCCCGAGCGGAAGGACGGCGCGGAAGTGGCAGGCGACAACTCGCACGAGCCACACCAGCCTCAAGGCTGACCTGCTCCACACAAGCCCGCTCCATCCAAGCCCGCTCCATCCAAGCCCGCAGCGCAAGCAAGGGAATACGGGTGGCATGACGGACTGGATCGCGGATTCCCTCGCTCGCGCGTCGGGCTTGCATGCGTGTCACGCGTCGGTCGATCGGCCGCGCATCGGCACCGCCGGCTGCTCGGCAAGCGTCTCAGTCTCCTTCGGCGACGCGTTCGACGACTACAAGTTTTGCATCGTCGATGGCGATGCTCCCCGTCGACAGCCCGCATGCATTGAGCAACACCGTGTAGTTCA
>CAYSPN010000261.1:0-2013 GCA_964432895.1 uncultured Candidatus Kuenenia sp. | reverse complement strand
CCACGCCCGTCCCGCTGCCCGAACCGGAGGTGATTCCTACGCCTGCCGCCGCGGCACTTCTTCCCGGCACACGGAGTGTGCTGGTGCGGGAACCTGAACCCGCGGAGCCCATCCCCTCAACAACCGTACAGAATGAAGCGATCGTACAGAATGAAGCGATCTGGCGGCCGCTCGATCCAGCCGCACCCTTTTCCGAGACCAACGCGAGAGCCGTGCTCGCTTTCCTGCTTGGCATCGAGCAGCAGCCATCGGCCCGGATCGCCGGCCAGCCCGCCCCGACCGTGTCAGGCCACCCGCACGCGGAATCGCGCATTGCCGCCGTGCCCGCGGCCACCCCGACGGGGATGCCCTCCATATCGAGACCTGTCATCCGCGGTCGGCTACCGCCCCGGCCACCATGGCCGTCGGCGACGGCAGAATCGGCCACCGTCGGCGTGCCGTTCCCAGCCGTCGTCCGAACCGCACTACCGGCCTCACCACCACCGGCCACCGGCCTGACTGAATCTGACCAGCTGCGTCTACTGGCACTGGCCTGCCTGATCGCTGCGCTGGCCGTCGCCATCTTTGGCTGGCCAGCCGCGAAGCCAGCCGCCGGAAAGCGATCCCCGACTGGCACTGGCGTTATGATGCGCAGCACGGTGGATGACCGGCATCCCAAGCGGCAGATTCGATGACCCATTCTCCCGACGAACCACACGACTCGAATGCCGGCTCCCGGGGGAGCCCTGCTCCGCGCGCCCAATCATGGCGGTCGGGCCGTGGCGGTCGGGTCCTTGGGCGTTCGGCGGCCGATACCGTTCACACCGTGCCCACGTTCACGACTGCCGCACCAACCGCTCAGGCATCATGGCGCGGTGGACTCGATCCGCTGAAGCGGTCGCGATCATGGTGGCTGACGGCGCGGCGGATCATTTTGACGGCCGCCGCGGTCGCTCTGGTCGTGCTGCTGGTGCGCATGCTGCTCACGGTACGTCGCCAGGTGCCGATCATCGTGGGCTGCGTGACCAGCTATCGCCTGCCGCTCCAGCCCATCGCGCTCGTCGATGAAGATCGTTCGCTGCTCAAATCGCTGGGCAATCCCGGCAAAAGTTTTTTTGATCCAGGCTCGGCAGTGGTCATCGACACGAGCTCCTCGCTGTCATCGGCGACCGCAGACGAGATGGTCGCCACACTCTCCTCGGCGCTGCGTCGCACCAAGCCCGGCGGACCTGATGGCAATATGGCGATCGTGTATCTCGCCGCCATTGGCACGCTGGACGACAAGGGCCGTCCCTGCGTCATTCCGCCGGGCAACTCCGACGACCCGACCGGGATGGACGAGGAGACGTACCTGCGGATCGATCGCCTGTTGACCGCGCTTCGCGAAGCCCTTCCCGAACGAGTCGGTATTCTCGTCGTGCTCGATGCCTGCAGGACGTCCACCGCCTGGCCGCTCGGAGTCGACGATGGAGCCTTCACGCCTGCCGTGGAGGCCCTCATGGCAGGCTCCACCCTTCGGCGGATGTGGGTGATGGTTCCGGCCGCAACGGGGCAGAATTCCTACGCGAGCCCTACGCTGGCCGCCAGCGGCGCCATGCTGGAATTCGTCCGGGGCATGCGAGGCGCGGCCGACGCCCATCCCTGGGGTGACGCCGACGGCCGCGTGGAACTTCAGGAACTGTCGGCCTATCTCGCCTTCCGCGTCGACCACTGGGCGCGAGCCATGCTGGGCGAACGACAGACCCCCGTGCTCATCTCTGTGGCGTCCGATCGCAACGCCGATGCGGCCCTGGCCTGGACGGCATCGCGTTCCCCGGCCATTGAAACGAGGGCAGACGTCACCGTCTACGACGATGCGTGGCTGGCGGAGCGTTGGCGGGCAGCCGAAAGGCTTCGGCCCGCCGCCATGCGCGAGCGTCCGTTGCTCTGGTCTTCCTACCTTCACATGTTGATGCGGTCCGAAACACTTCGGACCGCCGGCGCGGCATTTCGTGATGAGCAGGTTGATGCAGATACGAGCGCCGAACGGATGGA
>CAYSPN010000260.1:0-3338 GCA_964432895.1 uncultured Candidatus Kuenenia sp. | reverse complement strand
ATTCCTCAGGTCCACCACAGGCCTGCTTGCGTTGCCGGCCCTCGAATCGTTCGGGTTTCGCCGGTTCGCCCGTGCGACCGAGCCGCCGCGGCCGCCGAAGCGGATGGTCTTTCTTGGCATCGGCTTCGGCGTGACGCAGGAGACCTGGCTTCCCAAGACGGATGACGTGGGCGCGGGCTACACGCTCCCTGAGGGCCTCGCACCGCTGGCCCGCCACAAGGCCGATTTCACGCTCGTGCAAAACTGCATGCACCGGTTCGCGAGCGATCCCCACGGCGGCAGCACGTTCTGGCTCACCGGTGCCAATCCCTTCGGTGCGGCCGGCAAGAGCTTTCACAACTCGATTTCGGTCGATCAGGTGGCGGCCGCCGAGTGGGGCCGCGAGACGCGTTTCACCTCGATCCAGCTGAACGGCAGCGAGCCGAATCTCGCCGGGCCAGGCCACGGCCAAGGCCTGTCGCTGGCCTGGGACTCGGGCGGCAAGCCGGTGGCGGGATGGGATAGCCCGGTGGTCGCGTTTCACAAACTCTTCTCGGTCGAGGATGCGCCGCTCGAACAGCGGCAGAAAATGCTGGCCGACGAACAGAGCGTACTCGACGACATGCTGGAGGATGCCCGCAGCCTGAAGCGCGGGCTCAACACAGCCGACGGCGAAAAAATCGACGAGTACTTCGAGAGCCTGCGGGCGATCGAGACCAGGCTTGCCAAGGAGGAACGCTGGCTGGGCCGGCCCAAACCGCAGGCGCCGCTCCCGCAGCCCGGCGAGGGGCTGGTCGGCCGCGACGAGATCCGGCTGATGTATGACCTGATCGTGGCGGCGCTCCAGACTGATAGCACACGCGTCGTGACGTTTCGTCAGCCGATTCAGCATCTGCTCACGAGCCTTGGGCTGAAGGTGGCGATCCACGACATGAGCCACTACCAGCCGGGCGGTCGGATGGAGGCCTCGCAGCGGCGTGACATTACGCAGAGCGAAATGCTTTCCGGGCTCTTCGACGCCCTGAAGAACAAAAAGGAGCCGGATGGGTCGAGCCTGTTCGATCACACGACGGTGGTCTTCGGCTCAAACATCCGCTCGATCCACTACCTCGACAACTGCCCGACGCTCATCGCCGGCCGTGGCGCCGGGATCAGGCTCGGCCAGCACCTCGTGCAGCCCAAGGACACTCCCCTCTGCAACGTCTGGCTCACGCTGCTCAAGGACAGCGGCATCGACGTGGAGCGGTTCGGCGACAGTACCGGCGTGGTCGCGGAACTCGCGGCCGGATAGCGGTCGTGGATACAGTCGATCGCCACTGTTTCATGGATCGGAGATGGTCATGTTTCAGTCGATAATCTCACCTGCCCACAGGCGGCGGAGAAATTCGGTAACCGGAAGCACACGGCAAGGGGCATACTCGGCCTCCCGGGCACCGAGATAGACACCGAAACACCGGACCTTTCGCGGACCGAGCTCGGCGGATAGCCGAGCGGGCCCACGACTTGCCGCCGTGCGCCAGCCTGTCGCGGCTTTGACTTCGATAGCCGTGTAGCCGTGAGCCGTTTCGCAGAGGAAGTCGACTTCCACGCCGTCGGGCGTGCGCCAGAAAAAGAGCGGATACCCGAGCCCGCTGTATTCGAGATACGCGCAGAGTTCATTGTGGATGAGTGTCTCGAGCAGCGAGCCCCGTTCCTCTGGCGATGCCGGATAGGGCAGCCTTCCCGACAGCGCACGCGTCACACCGCTGTCGAAGAGATAAAACTTCGGGTGGGTGACCTGTTTCGTGGCCCGCTTGAGCTTCCACGCAGGCAGCCACGATCCGAGCAGCGTATCGACGAGAATCTCGAACCAGTTCTGCACGGACTGCCGGCTTACGCCCACATCGCGGGCGATGCCGGCCGCGTTGGTCACCTGCGCATTCTGTCGTGCCGCAACCTCGAGAAAGCGGGCGAATCCGCCCAGATTGCGGGTCAGAGCCTCGGCCCGGATTTCCTCCTGGAGATACGTGAGGGCGTAACTTCGCAGAAATGCCTTGGGGTCGTTGCCGGTGACTGCCAAGGGGAGTGAACCATACTCGATCATTCGGTCGATGTCGGCATTCGCACCCATCTCTCCCGACACGAGCGGATAGAGCCGCCTCATGTCGGCTCGACCGGCCAGCAGGTTGGTGCCCCCTCGGCGTACCTTGCGGGCACTCGACCCCGACAGGACAAACCGCAACCGCCGCGACTCGATGAGCCGGTGCACCTCGTCAAGAAGAGCGGGAACCTTTTGTATCTCGTCGATGGCGACCCAGCCGCCGGCGGGCACGTGGGCGGTTTCACGGGCGAGAAGTCCCGGGTCGGCTGCCAGCCGTATCGACTCACCCGCATCGAGCAGGTCGTAGCTCACGTCCGCACGAATGGCGGTCCGAATCCATGTCGATTTGCCAGTGCCACGTGGGCCGAACAGAAAGCTGGAGCGGTCGGGGGATGGACAGCGTCTGGTAAACATTGCTGGCATTTTACCCGGAAAAACGCAAACAACAATTACCGCAGGAAAACGCGGGGCAACGTCAGCAAGAGGGGCAGTCCTGCGCGGCTCGGGAGATGTTTTGCTTTCAGCCGCGGCAATGGGCGATGGGCGTTCGGTCTGTCGGGCTCTGGGCCGGATTCGGCAAGTTGGAAACTCGCCGGCCCTTTGTCACCTTCACCGGTTGCTTCGTCATCGGGTCCAGACCGGTGTGGTACATGCAGGCGGCGATGTCGAAGGGACTGGGGATGAAATCCTGCACCTGGTCGGGCTGGTAGATCGGCGGGCCGGGACACGGTCTGCGCTGATGCCACGAAATCGCCACCACGTGGCGGTGAGGAACGGTCCAGTGCCCCGGCCCCTGGGGACGGCCGCGAGGGCTGATCCCTCCGCTCAGGAGCCACCCTAGCCCGAGAAACCGTTGCGGAGGCGCCGGTGACCGGGCTATCTTTCACGCGAGATTTTCGGCAGAGCCGGCGGATGGCACTATTCTCCACTCGCGAGTATCTTGTTGCGGTCGCGGACGTGTCGGGCTCGTTTTGAATGGATTCCCACAGATGGATAGCCTGTTTGCCTGGACGATCACCGCTCCCGCACTCATGCTGATGGCCGCTGTCCTCATCCCGCGGGACTGGGCGAACGAGCACATCGATTTCATGCGGCGGCTGGCCAAAACCGCGACCGTGGCAGCTGCGGTACTTGCTGCTGTCGTTGCTGTGTGGCTGGCCTTCGGAGGGCCGATCGACGTTCGCTTGGCGGTTGTGCCCGGCCTGCCTGCCCTCAACTTCGGTGTCTACTTTGACGACCTCGCAGCGATCATGCTGCTGCTGATCAGCTTTATCGGTGC
>CAYSPN010000259.1:0-5370 GCA_964432895.1 uncultured Candidatus Kuenenia sp. | reverse complement strand
TCCCGCCTTGAGCATGTCCACATACTCGCCCTTGTTGGCGTCGTAGCCCATGTTGAGGTCCTTGTCGGCCACCTCGTCGGCCACCACGGCGCCGTCGATGCCACCATTCTCGGCGATCTGCCGGATGGGAGCCTCCAGCGAGTGGAGCACGATGTCGACGCCGATCTTCTCGTCACCCTTGGCCTGCGCACGAGCCTTTTCCACCGCCTCGCGGCAGCGGAGCAGAGCCACGCCGCCACCCGGCACGATTCCTTCCTCGACGGCCGCCCGCGTGGCATGAAGGGCGTCCTCGACGCGGGCCTTCTTCTGCTTCATCTCGGCTTCGGTGCCGGCCCCGACGGAGACGATCGCCACGCCGCCGGTCAGCTTCGCCAGCCGTTCCTGCAGCTTCTCGCGGTCATACTCGCTCTCGGTGCCCTCGATCTGGGTGCGGAGCTGGTGCACGCGGGCCTGAACGTCGTCCTGCTTGCCGGCGCCCTGCACGATCGTGGTCTCGTTCTTATCGACCGTGATCTTCTTGGCCCGACCGAGGTGCGAGAGGTCGAGGCTCTCGAGCTTGAGCCCGAGGTCTTCGGAGATCAGCGTGCCACCCGTGAGGGTTGCGATGTCGCCGAGCATCGCCTTGCGACGGTCGCCGAAGCCGGGGGCCTTCGATGCGCAGATGTTGAGCACACCACGGAGCTTGTTGACGACCAGCGCCGTGAGGGCGTCGCCATCGACATCCTCCGCGATGATCAACAACGGCTTGCCCGACTGGGCCACCTTTTCGAGCAGCGGCAGCAGATCGCGCAAGTTCGAGATCTTCTTCTCGTGGATCAAGATCAGGGCGTCGTCGAGCTGGCAGATCATCTCGGCCGGCTTGTTGACGAAGTAGGGAGAGATGAACCCCTTATCAAACTGCATGCCGTCGACGAATCGCACGGTCGTCTCGGTCGTCTTGCCCTCTTCGACTGTGATCACGCCATCCTTGCCCACCCGCTGCAGTGCTTCGGCCAAAAGATCGCCGATCGACCGGTCATTGTTCGCACTGATGGCGCCCACCTGCGCGACTTCCTCGGGACGCTCGACCTTTCGCGCGATCTGCATCAGCCGCTCCACGGCCGCCGTCACCGCCTTGTCGATGCCGCGGCGGACCGCCGTCGGGTTGCTGCCGGCCGCGACGTTCCGCGTGCCCTCGCGGAAAATCGCCCGAGCGAGCACCGTGGCCGTGGTCGTGCCATCGCCGGCCAGGTCAGACGTCTTCGAGGCCACCTCGTTCACGAGCTTGGCGCCCATGTTCTCGAAGGCATCCTCGAGGTCCACTTCCTTGCTCACGGTCACGCCGTCCTTGGTGACGGTCGGCCCGCCGAACGACTTGTCGATGATCACGTTGCGGCCGGTCGGCCCCATTGTCACCGCCACGGCGCCGGCCAGTTTCTCGACGCCCTTGAGCAGCTTGGCGCGGGCGTTGTCATCGAACAGCAGTTGCTTGGGCACGAGTCGTTACTCCTGAAAAAGTGACTAGCGTGAAAAAGTGAGTGGCCTGAAAACGTGATTCGAAAGTGGGGATTGATCGAGACTGGAACGAACCGGGCTGGTCAGCTCATGACCTTCGCCAGGATGTCACTCTCGCGCAGGATCTTCACCTCGTGGCCGTCGACTTCGATGTCGCTGCCGGAATACTTGCCATAGATCACCTGATCACCGATGGCGACCGACAGCGGCGCCCGGCCGCCGTTTTCCAGCAGTTTGCCGGGGCCCATCGCGACGACGTGGCCACGCTGTGGCTTCTCCTTGGCCGAATCGGGCAGCACGATACCGCCAGCGGTTCGCTCCTCTGCCTCGACGGGCTCCACTACCACACGGTCATCGAGCGGACGGATCTTCAGATTCTTGGCAGCCATGAGTCATTCACTCCAAAACGAGGGGAAAACGAAAATGTGAAAGAACGGTGGGAAAACAGGTTGCTGTCGCGATTACATCATTCCAGGCATGCCACCCATGCCGCCCATACCAGGCATGCCGCCCATACCAGGCATGCCACCGCCCATGCCGTGGTGGTCGTGGCCATCGCCACCACCTTCCTCCTCGGCCTTCGGGATCTCTGTGATCAGCGAGTCGGTCGTAAGGAGCAGGGCTGCCACGCTCGCGGCATTCTGCAGGGCGGTGCGGACCACCTTGGCCGGATCGATCACGCCGGCGCTGACGAGATCGCAATATTCCGCCTTGTCGGCGTCGTAGCCGTCGTTTTTGCCCTTCAGATGCCGCACTCGGTTGACCACCACCGAGCCGTCCATGCCGGCGTTGGCGGCGATCGCCTCGAGTGGATACCGCAGGGCCTGCTTCACGATCGTCGCGCCCATCTTTTCGTCGGCATCGAGGTCGCCCTTCGAGATCAGGTTCTCGATCGACTTCTCGCTCCGCAGCAGGGCCACGCCGCCACCGGGGACGATGCCCTCGGCGAGCGCCGCCTGCACGGCGCTCTTGGCGTCGTCGATCAGGGCCTTGCGTTCCTTCATCTCGGTCTCGGTCGCGGCCCCCACGTTGATCTGGGCCACGCCGCCCGCGATCTTTGCCAAACGCTCCTGAAGCTTTTCGCGGTCGTAGTCGCTGGTGGTCGCCTCGATCTCGGTCCGGATCTGCTTCGCCCGGCCGTCGATGGCGTCCTTCGTGCCGGCACCGCTCACGATCGTGGTGTTTTCGGCCTCGATGATCACCTTCTTGGCCCGGCCCAGGTCGCTCAGTTTGACGGCGTCGAGCGCGATGCCGAGGTCCTTGTAAATGGCCTGCCCGCCCGTAAGCACGGCGAGATCGCCCAGGATCGCCTTGCGACGGTCGCCGTAGCCGGGTGCCTTGATGGCAACCGACTGCACGATGCCGCGGAGTTTGTTGACGACAAGCGTGGCCAAGGCCTCGCCCTCGACATCCTCCGCGATCACGACCAGCGGCTTGCCGGCCTTACTGATCGCCTCGAGCAGCGGCACAAGATTCTTGGCGCTCGAGATCTTCTCCTCGAAGATCAAAATATAGGGGTTTTCCATCTCGCAGGTCTGCGACTCAGCGTCGGTCACGAAGTGGGGCGAGAGGAAACCGCGGTCGAACTGCATGCCCTCGACCACGTCCACCGACGTCTCTGCCTGCTTCCCTTCCTCAACGGTGATCACGCCGTCCTTGCCGACCTTGAGAAAGGCGTCGGAGAGCACGTTGCCGATCGCCGGGTCGTTGTTGCCCGCAATCGTGGCGATCTGCATCAGCTCCTTCTTGTTCTTCTCGTTGATCGGCGTGGCCATGGCGAGAATCGACTTCGAAACAGCCTCGACGGCGCGATGAATGCCGCGGGCAAGCGCCATCGGATCGGCGCCCGCTGCGATCATCTTGAGTCCCTCGCGGAAGATGGCCTCGGCGAGCACCGTGGCGGTGGTCGTGCCGTCGCCGGCGACGTCGTTGGTCTTGCTGGCGGCTTCCTTCACAAGTTGCGCGCCGAGGTTCTCATACGGATCTTCGAGGTCGATGTCCTCGGCGACGGTGACGCCGTCCTTCGTGACCTTCGGCGAACCCCAGCCCTTGTCGAGCACAGCGTTGCGGCCACGGGGGCCGAGCGTGCTCTTCACCGCCCTGGCGAGCTTGGAAACGCCGGCGAGCAGCGGCTGACGGGCCTCATCGTCGAACACCATTTGTTTGGCCACGAGAAACTCCTCCAAAGATTGACGAGTAGCAACAAGAAAACGTGTTGAATTGGCAGTCCATGCCGGGCGGCGGAAAAGGAAGCAACCGGCGTGCCAAAGTCTTTCGGTTCTGGGGAAACAGGATCGAGGCTGCGGTCTTTTCTGGATTCGGAAGCCCGGGACTGTCAGCGTTTATGCCCTGGCGGCGAGTGCCGTTTTGGCAGGACACACCCGCTTTCACCGGCCCCCTGCGGCCTGGGAGCACGGCTACGGCGCCCAGTCGATCGTGCCCTCCAGTCCGCAGACGAACGCCGCCAACAGGTCGGCCGTACGATCGGCATCGTCGAGCGAGATCGTCTCCACCGCGGAGTGCATATAGCGGTTGGGCACGCTCACTAAACCGGTGGCGACGCCCGCCCGCGTGGTCTGCAGCACGTTGGCGTCGGTCGGGGTGGCCCGGCCGCTGGCCCCCAGCTGGACCGGGATTTCTCCGGCCTTGGCAGCGGCAAGCAGCCGGTCGACCACGTGTGGGTTCATGTTCGGCCCGCGATAAACGACCGGTCCCTTGCCGAGCCCGACGTCGCCCTCCGACTTCTTATCGATCGTGGGGCAGTCGGTGGCATGGGTCACGTCCACGGCGATGGCGACATGCGGGTCGACCCCGTAGCAACTGGTCTGCGCCCCGCGGAGGCCGATCTCCTCCTGTACGGTCGAAGACACGAACAGCCCGCAGGGCAGCGGCCCCGCCGCCGCCGCACGGCGGAAAGCCTCCAAAACCACCCACAATCCGACCTTGTCGTCCATCGCGACGGCACTGGCGAGATTCCGCCGCAGCGGCTGATATCGCAGTTCGAAGGTCACGCAATCGCCGATCCGCACCACGCTCTCGGCATCGGCCTTGTTCTCCGCGCCGATGTCGATCCAGAGGTCCTTCATCTTGGGCACGACCTTCCGCTCCTCCTCGGTGAGCAGGTGGATCGGCTTCCGCGACATGACGCCGTTCAGCGGGCCCGCTGCGGTCCAGATGACGACCCTGGCACCGACGAGCTGTATCGGATCCCAGCCGCCGATCGGCTGCACCGAAATGAAGCCATCGGAATCGATGTATTGAACGATCAGGCCGATCTGGTCGCAGTGGCCCGCCAGCAGCATCCGCATGGGTGCGGTCGGGTTTTTCGCCCCAATCACGTTGCCGTGGGCGTCGGTGACGACGGTATCGGCGATCCCCGACAAATAGTCGCGCACCACCCGCTGGATGGGCTGTTCATAGCCAGAAGGGCTCGGAGTCTCGAGGAGACGGACGAGAAATTCACGGGCCGACGTTTCCAAGGCTTGAAGCTCCTTCACCGCGACGAATGGATAGTTTTGCCTGCGGGAGTGTTGTACGCGATCCGCAAAAAACCGCACAGGAGGCTGGAGTCCCACGCCCCGGATTCCCTCGCTTGCGCGTCGGGCTTGCATGGGAGGGGGCGTTCTTCATCCAAGCCCGCAGCGCAAGCAAGGGACCTAGGAACGGCGTTCTCAACCCGCCCGTGGCCGTCGGCACAACCGGCACAACCCGACCCTTGCCGAAAACCACGCGTCATGCTTCCAGCCGCAAGCTAGGCTCATTACGATCAGAGATTCATCCTGCTCTCTTCTTTCTTGGAGTTGTTTCCGCCATGAGCGCACCAGTCCGTGTCGGCGTCGTCGGTTTGGGCACCGTCGGGTCGGGCGTCGTCCGCCT
>CAYSPN010000258.1:0-1947 GCA_964432895.1 uncultured Candidatus Kuenenia sp. | reverse complement strand
GCCGGGCCGCTCATCGTCGCACGGACCGGTGGGCCGCCGAGCTTCAATCATGGTCCGAAGAAGCTCTGGTGGCGTGAGGAACGTCCGGCCGACTACCGGCGGATCGCTGCGTTTGTCCAGCCGGGCGGCTATGCGGCGATGCGGCTCTGCGGGCTCAAGGGCGATCGGGCCTTCATCGACCACACCTACCTGCATTTCTCGGGGTTTGCCGACACCGCCCGGGGAACATGGGACGATGAACTCTGCACGCTGTTTCGGTTCGATACCGGAAAACTGCCGCGCATCGTCGAGCCGCAGTCGATCGTCGGCGAACTCTCCGCCACGAGTGCGCGGGCCTGCCGGCTTGTCGCGGGCGTGCCTGTCGTCGCCGGCTGTGGCGATACGGCCGCGAGCCTGCTGGCCTGTGGCGCCGTGAAGCCGGGCGTCTGTGTCGATGTGGCGGGCACGGCGAGCGTGTTTGCGGCGACGACTGCGTCCTTCGTGCCGGACGTGCAGCGGGGCATGCTCTCCTGTGCACGGTCGGCCACCCCCGGGCTCTGGCACCCGTATGCCTATGTCAACGGCGGTGGCATGAACCTTGAATGGTTTCGATCGCTGGCAGCCGGCGTCGGTCCCCGCGGCGCAGCGGCCCGGGATCCCGTCGATCTTTCAACACTCGACAGGCTCGCGGCCGCGATCCCGCTGACGGACGATCTGCCGATTTTCATTCCCCATCTCACTGGCCGCAATTCGCCGCCACAGCCGTCGCTCCGCGGCGCCTGGACCGGACTCGCTCACGAGCATGGCGTGGCCGCGCTCTACCGTGCTGTGCTCGAGGGCGTGGCGCTTGAATACGCCCTCTATGCCGCGGCGATCGCGGAGCTTGCCCCGTCGGCGTCGCTCCGGGAGCTGCGGGTGACCGGCGGCGGCGCAGCGAGCGGCATCTGGAATGCCATCAAGGCCGACGTACTCCAACTGGCCGTGCGGCCTGTGACGCAAAGCCATGGCGCGGCCGCGGGTGCGGCGATCGTCGCCGGATGGGGCGCGGGAGTGTTTTCTTCTCCCGACGCGGCGGCGCGGCGGTGGGTTTCACTCGGTGCTGTGGTTCGTCCCAGCCGCAGCGCGGCGGCCGTCGTCAAACGGCGACTGACCCGCTATCAGTCGCTCCTGCACTCGCTCGATCCACATGCCACCATGCCCGCCCGAGTGGCCGGCGCCCCGGAGACGACCTGACATGTGCCCTGCCCTCTCGCCCGCCCACGGCTCGCATTCGTCGACAGCCATCATCCTGCCCGCCGTGCAGGCCACAGCCGACATGGTATTCGAGCCGGCCACACGGCCGACGATGTATTTCATCGGAGTAACCACCGGCAAGAGCTCGATCATGTCGGTGTTTCCAAAGTGGGCCTCGCATCTCGGGTTGGGCGGAGGCTTGGGTGGGGGAGCGGGCGACGTCGCCCTGCGGGGCATCGACTGCAAGTGGCACGACGACCCGGCCGTGTACCGCCGTGTCGTGCAGTTCATCAAAAATGATCCGCTGTCCCTCGGGGCGCTCGTCACCACGCACAAGATAGACCTGCTCACGGCCTGCCGCGACCTGTTCGAAACCCTCGACCCTCACGCGCAGTTGCTCGGCGAGGTCAGCAGCATCTCGAAACAGCGGGTGGAGCGAGCCTCCGGAAACCATGAGCTGCTCGTCGGCCATGCCAAGGACATGATTACCAGCGGTCTGTCGCTGGAGTCGTTTCTGCCCGAGGGCCATTGGACCCGTTCAGGCGCCGACGCGGTCATTCTCGGAGCGGGTGGTTCGTCGATCGCGCTCTCCTGTGCATTGCTTGACGAAAAGCATGGCGACAACGTGCCGCGGCGGCTGTTCGTCACAAACCGCAGCCCTGGACGCCTTCACGAGATCGAAGCGATCCATCGGAAGATCGGCACAAGCATCCCGGTGGAGTACATCCATACGCC
>CAYSPN010000257.1:0-1784 GCA_964432895.1 uncultured Candidatus Kuenenia sp. | reverse complement strand
CCCTGATACACCCACAGCGCTTCAACGAGATGGTGCTGGTATTCGGGATCCTTTGCGTCGAGCGCGGCCACCCACTTTTCCGTGGCGGGAACCACCTCGGCGGCCGGACGCGCCCGCAGTTCCGCCCGGGCCCGATACCGGGTGCGGTCTTCGTAGACCGTGAGCGCGTCGAGCACCTTGTTCGTCGGCTCGCCAGCGATCTTCATCGGCACCACGAGCGGCCGGTCCTTCGCCTTCACCCGCCAGACCCGGCCGTGAAAGTGGTCGCGATTCGGGTCGCGAAGCGAGTGCTGCATGTGGCCGACGAGCGGGTTGTACCAGTCGACCACGTAGAGACAGCCGTCGGCGCCGAACTCCAGATCGACGGGCCGGAAGTTCGGGTCGCTCGACTTGAGCAGCGGATCGACGGGATCGGCCGCGAACCCGGCGCCGTCGTCCCGCATCTTGTATTGGAGGATGCCCTGGAAGCCGATGCAGTTGTTCAGCAGGTAGTTGCCCTGCGCGTCGTCGGGAAACTGCCTGCTGCTGACGAACTCGCAGCCTGAGGTCGGCCGCCACTGCTTCTGCAGGAACTGCTTGAGGCTGGCGTGCTTCTGCGGATAGTCGACGTCGCCGGAGAAGGCGGTGCCGAAATAGTTGGCGCCGCCCGAGGCGTCCGCCACGAAATACTGTCCCCAGCGGTCGAACGTCTGGCCCCACGGATTCGCGAAGCCATACGACACGAAGACGTCGAACTGCTCACGCCTGCGGTCGTAGCGGAAGATGCCCGCATTGGAGCACCGCTTCGGACCGCGGATCGTCTCCACCGCCGTCTGATGAAACGTGCCCTCTTCCATGAGCAGCCCGCCGCCCGGATCGCTCGCGAAGGCGCCGATCGCGTGGTGCGAATCGGCCGAATCGAACCCGTCGAGCACGATCTCGCGGACGTCGGCCTTGTCGTCACCGTCGGTATCCTTCAGGAAGACGAGGTTCGGCTCCTGTGCGACATAGAGCCCGCCGTCGGCGATCTCGAGGCCGGTGGGCAGATGGAGGCCGTCGGCGAACACCGTCTGCTTGTCTGCCTTGCCGTCGCCGTTGGTGTCTTCGAAGATCAGGATCTTGTCGTCGACGGGCACGCCGGGCATGTATTGCGGGTAGCCGGGCATCGTGGCGATCCAGAGCCGGCCCTTCGCGTCGAAGGTCATCTGCACCGGGTTTGCGAGTTCGGGAAACTCGATCTCGGAGGCGAAGAGATTCACCTCGTAGCCCTCCTCGATCTCCATCTTCGCCAGCGACTCCTCCGGGGTGGTCGCGGGGGCGAGTGTCTTGACGTTGGTCTCGACCGGCGTGAGATCGCCGGTGGCCGAGTCGTCGATTCCGTCGGGCACGGGCTTCCCTTGGGCCACGTCCCAGACCCGCCGGTCGCGGACGGCCGTCATCGCCCGCAGCTTTTTGAACTCCGCAGGAAAATTTACCGTGCCGTAGGGATTCTTCCGGCCGCCGTAGATGTAGCAACCGTTGACACCGCGATGGTCGTAGAAGAACTGCAGGTTCTTCTCGTTCACGGCGGCACGCAAGGCTGCAAGATCGACCGTTGGTTCGTCAGGCCGCGGGCCGAAGAGCGACGCGTCGAGGATCCGGCCCACTTCCCGATCGCCATGCTCGTTCAGATGAATGCCGTTGATCGTCCAGGGCTTCGCCGACTTTGCCATCTGTTCGCGGCTGGGCGTGAAGAGGTCGACGAAGACGGCACCCTCGCGGGCGGCCACCGTCCGCATGGACTCGGTGTAGAGGGCGATGCGGGC
>CAYSPN010000256.1:0-2442 GCA_964432895.1 uncultured Candidatus Kuenenia sp. | reverse complement strand
ACGGAGGTCGTGAAGACCAGTGCCGTCACGGGGGCTGGCATGGACGAGCTGCTCGACACGCTGCTCACGATCGCCGAACTGCACGACCTGCGGGCGAACAGCGAGCGGTCTGCCGCTGGCGTTTGCCTCGATGCCTCGGTCCACGAGGGCCGCGGTGTCGTCGCCTGTCTGCTCGTCCAGAAGGGCACGCTGAAGGTTGGCGACGCCATTGTCTGCGGGGAAGCGAGCGGCAACGTCAAGGCGATGCAGGATACTCTTCTGCGTCGGAAGGTCGCCGAGGTCGGGCCGTCTGTGCCGGTGTTTGTCAGCGGCCTCGATGTGGCGCCTGGCCCCGGCGATCGGTTCCAGGTGGTCGATTCGATCGCCCTGGCCCGCGAGGTGGCGGTCAAGCGCACGAGCATCAGCCGCCATAGCACGCTCGTCAGCGCGCCGGTGCATGTGACGTTCGAAAACCTGCTCGACCGCCTTGGTACCCAGAAGACACCGACCCTCAACCTCATCCTCCGTGCCGATGTGCGTGGGTCGATCGAGGCGATTCTGAAGGAGCTGCAGAAGCTCGATCATCCAGAGGTGAAGATCCGCGTCCTGCAGGCGACGGTTGGCGGCGTGACCGAGGCCGACGTGCAGCTTGCAGATGCCTCTGACGCCGTGATCATCGGCTTCAACGTCGTGCCCGATGAGCGAGCCCGCTCGCTCGCCGAGGATCTCGGCGTGCAGGTGCGCCGCTATGAGATCATCTATCAGGTGACCGACGACCTGCGGAAGGCGCTCGAGGGCATGCTCGCTCCGGAGAAGCGTGAGGCGACGCTCGGCCGGGCTGTGGTGCAGCGGACCTTCTCGATCAGCCGCATCGGCGTGATCGCCGGCTGCCGTGTCATTTCCGGCATCATCGCCAGGAACGGACGCCTGCGGATCATTCGCGACAGTCGCATCGTCGGTGAATACGGGATCGAGTCGCTGAAGCGGGAGAAGGACGACGCCCGCGAGGTTCGCGACGGTCTGGAGTGCGGCATCAAACTGGCCGGTTTCAATGACATCAAGGAGGGCGACATCCTCGAGTGCTACCGCGTCGAGGAAGTCGCACGAACGCTCTCGTGAGCACGCGACGACTTCTCAAGGCGGCCGAGGCGGTGCGGGAGGTGGTCAGCATGGCCATCCTCACGCAGGTGCGTGATCCGCGGGTGCAGGACGTCACCGTCACCCGGGTGGAGATGGATCCCGACATGCGTGCCGCCACGGTGCACGTGTCGGTGATGGGAAGCCCAGCCAAGGAGGAACTGGCCCTTCGCGGGCTGGCGAGTTCGGCCGGCTTTCTCCAGGCTCAGGTCGCCGAGCGGATTGAAACGCGATATACGCCCCGCCTGAAGTTCAAGCTCGACAGCGGCGTGAAGCAATCGATTGAGATCGCCCGCGTGCTCAGCGAGGTGTTGCCCGCGTCGTCTTCCGGGGCAGCCGATCAATCAGCAGAGGGACCGGTGGCCGGGGCCCCGGCAGAGCCAGTGGGCTCGGTGGACGGGCAGAACAGGGAGAAGCCAGAGGAACGCGCATGACAGCAGCGAAGCAGCCACAGTCGAGTCGAAAGCAACTCGTCCCCAAACTCCACAAGGTGCTGAAGGGCCACTACAAACCGGTGGTTGCCAACACCGGCCGGCCGATGCTCGAGCAAGTTCTTTTTGCCTGCTGTCTGGAGAATGCCCAGCATGATGCCGCTGAGAAGGCCTTTGCAAGGCTGCTCGAAAGCTATTTCGACCTCAACGAAATCCGTGTGACGACCGTCGCGGAACTTGCCGAGACGCTGCAGGGACTGCCAGACCCTTCACGGGCGGCGTTGGCGCTGCGCCGCGTGCTGCAGGGAGTGTTCGAATCGACCTATAGCTTTTCGCTCGACCATGCGAAAAAGCACTCGATCGCCCACGGCATCAAGACACTCGAGCATATCCACGGCATCCCGCCGTTCGTGGTGCAGCATGTCGTGGCGACGGCGCTCGGCGGGCATGCGGTGCCGCTCGATCTCGGAGCCCTCTCGGGCCTCTATCTCACCGGGATCATTTCTCGCGAGGAATACGATGCGGGCAAGGTGGCCGGGCTCGAACGGTTGATCGCGAAGAAGACACTGCTCGAGTTCAATTCACTCCTGCACCAGTTTGGCGCCGAAGTGGTGGGCGGACTGCACGGCGCCACCGTCAAGAAGATTTTGCAGGCGGTGAATCCCGAGGCGATGAAGGAGCGGTTCCCCAAGCGTGGCGAGCCACTGTCGGCCCCAAATCCTCCTCCGCCCGCAGCGGGCAAGGAGGGCCGCCGTGCTGCCGAGGCGGCTCAGTCCGCCGCGGAGGAGCACCGTCCTGCAGGACCGCAGGCCGCGGCCCGCCCTGCTGGCAAGACCCCGCTGCCGCCCCCGGGCGCCGGTCCAAAACGCGTCGGCGAGGGATCGCCAAAAACCGG
>CAYSPN010000255.1:0-4925 GCA_964432895.1 uncultured Candidatus Kuenenia sp. | reverse complement strand
GATGGCCGTGCTCGGCATGAACGCAGGGCAAGTTACAAACTTGCCACCACAGAAGAACGAAGAGTCAGCCAGCCTCTCCTCCAACGCCAGGCCCGGTGAGGCCCAACCGGAGAACGCCCGATGTCGCCGATGCCCCTGCCTCGTCCTTGGTCGCCTATTCGTACCGCGAGTCTGATGGCCGTCGCCCTGCCCATGCTGGCCGTCGTCGCCACCGGCACCGAGGCCGGGCATCCGAATGTGCTCGTCGTGATGACCGACGACCAGGGGCTTGGCGATTTCTCCTACACCGGAAACCCGATTCTCCGGACGCCACACCTCGACGCCTTCGCCGGCGAGTCGATCCGATTCACCGACTTCCACGTTGCCCCGATGTGTAGCCCCACCCGCGGTCAGCTGCTCACCGGACTGTCGGCCCTGCGGAATGGTGCGACGTCGGTCACGGCGGGCCGCACGTTCCTGCGGCCCGGCCTTCCCACCCTGCCCGAACTCTTCGCTGCAGCGGGCTATGCCACAGGCCTGTTCGGCAAGTGGCACCTGGGCGACGCCTACCCTCACCGGCCCGTCGACAAGGGGTTTCAGGAGTCCCTGTATCACCTTGGCTGGGGACAGCTCCAGAGCACCGCCGAGTGCGGCTGGCCGCTGATCGACGGCCGCTGTTTTCACAACGGCGTCGAGCAGCGATACCAGGGCCACTGCACCGATGTCTGGTTCGAGGCCGCCAAGGAGTGGATGAAGCAGCAGAAGGACGCCGGCAAACCGTTCCTCTGCTATCTGCCCACCAACGCCCCGCACGGCCCGCACGTCGACCTCGAGGAGTTCGTCGCCCCCTACCGCAAGAACGGCGTGCCGGCAGGATTCTTCGGCATGATCGCCCACGTCGATGCGCGGTTCGGCGACCTCGACCGGTTTCTCGCCGCCGAGGGCCTGCGGGACGACACGATCGTGATCTTCATGACTGACAACGGCGGCACGGACGGCGTCAAAACTTTCAACGCCGGCCTGCGCGGCGGGAAGACGAAGTATTACGAGGGCGGGCACCGCGTGCCCTGCTGGGTACGCTGGCCGCGGGGCGGGCTCGGCGGGCCGCGGGACATCGACGTGCCGACGCAGAACACCGACCTCCTGCCGACGTTGTGCGACCTGTGCAACGTCGCCCCGCCCGTCCGCCCGGTCGAGGATCTCCCATACGCTGGAACCAGCCTGGCGGGCCTTCTGCGTGGTGCCGCCACGGCGATTCCGGAGCGGACGCTCGTCGTGCAATACGGCCAGACGCCGCAGAAGCACGATGCCTGCGTGATCCGCGGCCCGTGGCGGCTGGTGAAAGGGAAGGAACTCTACGACGTCTCCGTCGATCGTGGTCAGGCAAGGGATATCTCGGACGATCATCCAGAGATCGTGTCGAGACTCCGCTCCGACTACGAGCAGTGGTGGTCGGGCGTGGAGCCGTCGCTCGACCGTTTCGTGCCGCAGAGCATCGGCGCGAAGCAGCAGCCCGTGGTGGAACTGACCAGCGGCGACTGGGAGGACGTCTACGCCGACAACTTCGGTCTCGTCCGCGGCGCCGTCGGCGGCGCGAATGGCGGCCGGTGGCACATCCAGGTGGAGCGGCCCGGCACCTACTCGTTCGCGCTTTGGCGGTGGCCGCCCCGGATGGAAGCGGCGATTGGGGGCGATTGCCCGGCGCCGGGAGTCCCGAGACCGCAAGGAAAGGCCGCACCGTCGGCCACGTTTCCCGGCATCGCCCAGGCCCACGTGCGGATCGCTGGCATCCACGGGCAGGTGCCGGCGGATCCGGCCGACACGACGGCGACCGTGCAGGTGGCACTTCCGTCGGGAACGACCTCGCTCGAAGCGTGGTTCGCCGATGCGGCAGGCACGGCACTCTGCGGCGCGTTCTTCGTGACGGCGAGCCTCGTGGAGGCCCCGGGCGGCGACGAAGCCGGCCGCGGGGCTCGGTCGGCTCCGGCGAAACGACCGAACGTGGTCTACATGCTGGCCGACGATCTCGGCTGGGGCGACATCGGCTGCCACGGCGGGCCAACCCCCACGCCCGCCATCGATAGACTCTTTGCCTCCGGCGTCGAACTCCGTCAGTTCATGGGATGGTGCGTCTGCTCGCCGACGCGGGCGATGCTCCTCACTGGCCGGCACCCCTTCCGAGTCGGCACCGGCCCGGAGACGGGCGGCGAACTGGCGGCTGAGGAAACCACGATCGGCGAGGTTTTCAGGTCCGCCGGCTACCGCACCGGCGTCTTCGGCAAGTGGCACAACGGTGACGATCCCGACACGCCCGAGTACCGCGAAGCCTTCGCCGCGGCGTGGAAGGACAAGCCCAACAAGACCCCTTCCCGCGGCCTGGGCGTGAACGCCCACGGGTTCGACGATGCATGGATCTACTACGGGGGCGGAGCCGATTACTTCACACGCCGCACCGTCGACAACCGGGGGCCGGTGAGCTGGTGGCACAATCGCGAGTTCCGCCCCCGCGATGAGGGCTACACGGAGGACCTGATCACAACAAAGGCCTGCGCGTTCCTGCGGGAATCGGCCGGTGGCCCGTTCTTCTGCTATGTGCCCTTCCATCTCGTGCATGCCCCCATGCAGGCGAAGCAGGAAGACCTTGCAGCGGTGGATGCGTCCGTGACCGCCCCCGACAAGCGAACCTACGCCGCGATGGTGCGGGCGCTCGACGCCAACGTTGGAAGAATCCTCGCGACCCTCGACGAACTCGGCCTGCGCGACGACACGATCGTTGTGTTCACGAGCGACAACGGCGCCACGCCGCAGGGACGGAACCTTCCGCTTCGCGGGACGAAGCACACGATCCTCGACGGCGGCGTGCGGCTTCCGACCGCGATCCACTGGCCGCGGGGCGGCCTCGCCGGTCGCCAATGGGACGGGCTTTCGAGCGGCATGGACATGCTGCCGTCCCTCGCATCGCTCGCGGGGATACCCGTGCCGCCAACCCGGCCGCTCGACGGCCGCGACATCGGGCCCGCCCTGTCGGCAGGGACGGAAAGCCCGGTGGAGGGCGTCTATTGGGCGTGGCACGGGGTCGACGCGATCCGCACGCCGCGCTGGAAGCTCCACCGATTTTTCGATCGCATGGAGCTCTATGACATGTCGCAGGATCCGGGCGAGGAGACCGATGTCGCCGCCGCTCATCCGGACATCGTCACCGAAATGACTTCGAAACTCGACGGCTGGGCCGGGTCGCTGTCGGTGGCGTTGTCACACAGGCCGCCCGCGCTGGCCGGTGCTCCGGCACCCGATGGCGACGTGCTCGAGGTGAGCGTGACGGTCACCGACAAGGCGCGGCCGGCCGACCAGCTGCTCGTGCACGTCGCGACGCTCGAGAAGAACGTGGAGGCGACCGACCATGTCGAGTTCGACGTGGCAGCGATGCCCGGCAGCCTACCGGACCGGTTTTTCTACACTCCTTTCAAGCGAGCCACCCAGGACAATACGGTGCGGCTGTTCAAGCGGGGCGATGGCATCGACCAATTCGGCCGGGAGCAGGTGCTTGGCCCCGCACCCCGGGGGCCGGCCGGCACGTGGGAGCACCGCGTGGTCGGACTGTGTAGCTACGCCCCCCATGCCATCCCGCTCCACGGCGTCGTCTTCACCGGCGGCCGCCCCGGCACATACACGATCCAACTCGACAACCTGCGCATCCGGCACGCCGACGGGTCGACCACCCCAATCTGGACGGACAGGTCGCACACCCGGTTCCGCAAAACAGCCGATTCCGAGGCGTTCACCGGGGTTTCCGTGAAAGCCGTGCCGGCCGACGGCTTGTGAACGGCCTCTGGCCCCGCAAGGAGCAGGACCGGTTTGGCGGTCCGGTGAGGAGCGTTGTGCGAGAGTCCGGCGACGGATTCGACTGACCGACGCCGAAACGGGGACAAAACGTCAATGTCCCACCGGCCATGAGAAGAGCCGGATGCGGTTGCCATCGGGGTCGGTCGTGATCAGCTCCCGAAAGCCCTCGGCGTGCATCTTCGGCGCCGTGACATCGGCATCGCACTCGGCCAGCCTGGCGTGCACCACGTCGAGATCGACCACCTCGAAGCCCAGGCTCCACCGGTGGCTCGGCTCGCCCGGCGACGGCCGATTCAGGATGGCCAGCCGCGTGTCGCCCGCCTCGAAGAGCGCGTAGCCGTCGTCCACCACGCGGACGAGCACCCGCAGGCCCAAGACGTTGCGATACCACTTGACGAGCTCCTCCCAGCGGGCGGTCCGCAGTTCTACGCTGAACAGGCTGGGGCGGTGATGAAGGGTCATGAGGCTGAGCGTTATACACCCCGCTTTTCCGCGGGCGACACCCGCAGAAATCCCGCCTTCTCGAAATCGCCGCAAAAGCCGACAATCCGGGTTTTCCATTTCTAGTGTCTGGCTTCCAGTGCTGGAGTCCCGGTTTGGGACCCCACCGCTCCACCCTTCCCCCGGCCCCCGAGACGCACGTGTCACAGCCCCAGGAACAGTCACCCGCCGCCCCCGCCACCACCACATCGGGCCTGGAAAAGGCCCGCCGCGACAAGCTCGAAAAACTCCGCGGCCTGGGAATCGATCCCTGGGGCAAGCGGTACGACGGCGCCACACCGATCGCGGAGGTCCGCAGCACGGGCGCCACGCTCGATCCCTCGCCCGAGTTCACCGCCGGCCCCACCGTCCGCGTGGCAGGCCGGATCATGCTCCTGCGGAGCGCCGGCAGCCTCGTCTTCATCGATCTCCACGACCGCACGGGCCGGATCCAGATCATGCTCGGCAAGAAGCAGGTCGGCCCCGAGGCCTGGAAGATCATCGACTGCCTCGACCTCGGTGACTTGGTCGGCTTCGACGGGCGTCTCGGCCATTCGAAGACCGGCGAGATGACCGTCTTCGCGTCGGGCATCGAGTTTCTCACGAAGTCATTGGAGACGCCC
>CAYSPN010000254.1:0-2195 GCA_964432895.1 uncultured Candidatus Kuenenia sp. | reverse complement strand
ACGAAGAACACGATCCTGAAGGCCTACGACGGCCGGTTTAAGGACATCTTCCAGGAGATCTTCGACGCCGAGTTCAAGGATGAGTTTGCGGCGAAAGGCATCACCTACGAGCATCGCCTGATCGACGACATGGTCGCCTCCGCGCTCAAGTGGGAGGGAGGCTACGTCTGGGCCTGCAAGAACTACGACGGCGACGTGCAGAGCGACATCGTGGCCCAGGGCTTCGGCTCGCTCGGCTTGATGACAAGCGTGCTCATGACGCCCGACGGGAAGACCGTCGAGGCGGAGGCGGCCCACGGCACGGTCACGCGGCACTACCGGCAGCATCAGCAGGGCAAGCCCACGTCGACCAATCCGATCGCGTCGATCTTCGCCTGGACCCGCGGCCTCGCCCACCGGGGCAAGCTCGACGGCACGCCCGCCGTGACCCACTTCGCCGACACGCTCGAGAAGGTCTGCATCGAGACGGTGGAAGAGGGCAAGATGACGAAGGATCTCGCGATCCTGATCGGCCCCTCGCAGCCGCATCTGACCACGCAGGATTTCCTGGCCGCGATCGACGGGAATCTCCAGAAGGCGATGGCGGGGTAGGCGCGGTTCCATCCAAGCCCGCAGCGCAAGCAAGGGAATACATGGGAGAGTGGCTTCATCCAAGCCCGCAGCGCAAGCAAGGGAATACATGGGAGGGTGGCTTCATCCAAGCCCGCAGCGCAAGCAAGGGAATACGGCGAGCCGCTTGATATCGGAAAGCCCTGCTGGTTCGTGGTAGGATTTTTCAGGGTGGTTCAGGCAGGCCGGGCTCACAGGAACATGGTCCCATGGACGTCGTCATTCTCTGCGGTGGCCAGGATGCGCGAGGAGACGGAGTATCGTCCCAAGCCGATGGTCGAGGTTGGCAGCCGTCCGCTCCTCTGGCACATCATGCGGCTCTTCGGCCATCACGGCCTCAACCGGTTCGTGCTCTGCCTGGGCTACAAGGGGAGCATGATCAAGGACGTCCCCGACAACGGCAAGCTGTTCGTGGACAAACTTCGCGGGATGGGCTTTGAGAAGCCGGCGATCGAAAGCGTGGCGGGCGACCGGGTCTGTATCCCACTAACGAAATGAAGCCGGGGCGCCACGTAGGAAAGGATTGACATCGCTAGCACGCATGCGGTATACTGGCGTTCACTTACTTCATCATTTCCGGCTGTGGCCACAGGTGGCCACAGCATCAGTCGAACCTGCTGAAAGGAGAAGAAGAATGGTCAGTATCGCAGACATGACGGCGCACTATCGGCAGGCGTTCGACGACCATCAGGCGAAGGTGCTCGCGGAGGCGACGGTGCAGATCGAAGCTGACCTCGTGCGTCGGGAAGACTTTTCAAAGCTCACTGCCACGGTCGGGCGGCTAGCCGACGCTCAGGAGCGGACGGAAGAACGGATGAACCGGTTGGCCGACGCTCAGGAACGGACCGAAGAACAGATGAAACAACTGGCCGCCGCGCAGCAGCGGACCGAGGTCGAGATCCACGAACTGTTCGTGGCCCAGAAGGAGCTAACCTGGACCATGAAAGACGTCCACAAGCAGCTCGGCGGGCTGTCGCAGTCGGTGGGCCACGGCCTCGAAGCCTACGCCATGGAGCGGATCCCGCGGATTCTCGCCGAACACTGCGGGTTTATGACGGAATCGTCGGTGCCCGAGACGATCTACGCCGACGATCGCGGCAACGAGATCGATATCGTCTGCCGCGGCGCGATCGCCGGCCGCCCCGCCGCCGTGCTCTGCGAGGTGAAGACGAATATCACCAGCAACGAAGTCCGCGAATTCATGGAAGTATTCGAACGGGTGCGGCCACAACTGGCCCGCGACGAAAAGCTCAACCCAGCCGACATCCACCCGCTTTTCTTCGGCTACCGGGCCAGCCCCGACACCCGCCGCCTGATCGCCGACCGCGGCGCGTGGCTCGCGTTTCCCAAGGGGATGATCGTGCCTGGGTGATTGGGTGCTGGCCGCTTTGGTGGGGCCGACGCGGATTCCTCTCGCTCGCGCGTCGGGCTTGGATGAGAGAAGTTTCCCTCGCTCGCGCTTCGGGCTTGCATGGGAGAAGGTGCCATCCAAGCCCGCAGCGCAAGCAAGGGACTGTCCGGCAATCGCTTGAGCGTCACCCAGCCCAGAGGCCCGTGGCCTTGAGGATCTCGAGCGTGAGGATGAT
>CAYSPN010000253.1:0-1505 GCA_964432895.1 uncultured Candidatus Kuenenia sp. | reverse complement strand
TCGCGGACCTCGTCGAGTCGGGCATCGAGCCGCTTGACCTCCAGCGGATTGATCTTTTTTGTGTTTGGCTTGGCGCCGCCGCCGGGCTTGGCCGCCGAGCCTTGTGCGTGGGCCGACGAACTACCGGCAGACACGAGGCAGGCAAGCAGGGCGGTCATGAGCCACGCATCCATGCGTTTCATCGAGCAGTGTCTCCGGTGGAGGCGGGAGGGAGGGGGGCAGCCGCAGGCGTCGGGCCGCGGCCGTCGACCCGCTTGAGCAGCCGGAACAGGTCGCTGTCGGTCGTGAGAATGAGCGTGCTGTCACGGCCGAGCGTCGCCTTGTAGGTGTCGAGCGTCTTCACGAACGCGTAGAAATCGGCGGCCTTGGGGCTGGGGTGTAGGCGTTTGCGTAGATCTCGGAGGCCTTGGCATCGGCTGTGCCCTTGATCTCCTGCACCTTGCGATAGGCCTCGGACTGGAGCCGGGCCAAGTCCTTGTCCTTGCGGCCGTCGATCTTGGCCGCCTCGCCGGCGCCCTCGGAGCGGAACCGCTCCGCGATCTGCATCCGCTCGGAGATCATCCGGTCGTAGATCTTCTCGATCACGCCAGATTTGTAGTTGAGCCGTTTCACGCGGACGTCGAGCAGTTCAATGCCCCAGAGGCCGACCTTCGGCCGAGCGGCTGCCAGGATCTCCCGCTCGAGTTCCTTGCGACCAAACTCGATCGGCGGCAGCGTGCCCACCGCGGTGCCCGCATCGGCCAACGCCACATCCTGCTCTGGCTGCCGGGCCTTGTCCGACCGCACCACCTCGATCAGATCGTGGCGGGCAACGACGTTGCGGGTCTCGCTGCCGATGATGTCGTCGAGTCGCGACAGGGCGCTCCTCTCGTCCCGCAGGCTCTCGAAGTATTTCAGCGGGTCGGCGATCCGCCAGCGGGCGAAGGTGTCGACGACGACGTAGAGCTTGTCGCGGGTGGTCATCTCGTTCGGCGGCCCGTCCCACTCGAGGATCCGCTTGTCGAACCGGTTGGCCGTCTGCACGAACGGCAGCTTGAAGTGCAGCCCGGCGCCTTGCGAGGCCGCGTTGATCGGCTGCCCGACCGGTCGGCCAAACTGCGTGAGCACGACCTGCTCGGCCTGATCGACCGAGTAGGCGCAGCCGAACAGAAACACCGCGGCGACCGCGGCGAGCAGTCCGCCCACCGGAGAAAAGAGGATGTCGGCGAACTGCCGGGCCAGTTGCAGGAGCGGATGATTGATGGGGAGGTTGTTCATGGTCTCGGTCGTGGGCGTGTGGGCGGTGCTTAGGGCTTGGCAGCGTCCAGCTGCCGGAGGTTCATCAGCGGCAGGAACTGCTTCGCGTCGGCGTCGAGAATCACCTTGCCGCCGAGTTGCGGCAGCACCTCGGAGATCGTTTCCAGGTAGAGCCGCTGGCGGGTGACGTCGGGCGCTTTCTCATACTGCTCGAGCAGGCTCTTGAAGCGGGCCACGTCGCCCTCGGCCTCGTTCACCCGCTTGAGTGC
>CAYSPN010000252.1:0-2348 GCA_964432895.1 uncultured Candidatus Kuenenia sp. | reverse complement strand
TGGCCTGAGGGCCGCCGGACAGTCGCTCGCAGCGAGCTTGGCGATGGTGCCGGTGAGCCTCGTGCTGGCGGTGCCTTCCGGCAGCGTCCGGCTGTTTCTCGCGGCGGCGGCCGCCTCGCTCGTTTATGCTGTGGCCACGGTTGGCTTCGCCGTTCGCCGGGATGACGCCTCCGCACGCATGCTATTGTTCACATCCCTTGGATCCCTCTTGGCGCTGCTGACGGCTTCGGTCGTCTTCGGCCCGCCGGCCTGATCCTGATATTCTCCCCAGACGACTCCCCGGACGACTCCCGAGTAAGCACCGACATGAACGCTTCCGCGATCTCCCTCCCGCACGGCCACGACGACCACTCCCACGGTCACGATGATGGCCATCATGATGGCCACGGGCACCACGGCCCGGTGCTGCAGTACCAGCCCGGACTGCCGCTCTCCCGCGGCAAACTGATCATGTGGCTGTTTCTCTCAACGGAGATCATGTTCTTCGCCGCCCTCCTGGGCAGTTATGTCGTGCTTCGGTTTGGCGCCCCGGTCTGGCCGAAGCCCCACCATGTGCATCTCAGCGAGCCGATCGGCGCCTTCAACACGTTCGTCCTGATCTGCTCGAGCGTCACGATCGTGCTCGCCCTCGAGGCTGCCCGTGCGAACAAGGCGGGGCTCGCCAAGCTCTGGATGCTGCTCACGCTCCTGCTCGGCACGCTCTTTCTGGGTGTGAAGGGCTACGAATACCAGGCCAAGTTTTCCCACGGCATCTTTCCCCAGGCGCCGCGGAGCCGCATCTACGAGAAACCCGACCTCTACTACGGCTCGGCCGTTCGTGCCCGGCTCGGCGAACCGACGATCATCGACAAGCTCAAGGAACTCGACGATACGCCGGCAGACAAGCTCACGGCGGAACAGGTCTCCGCGAGGGCGCGGCTGCAACAGATCCGCAAGATGGTGACCAGCCCCGAGCAGCAGGCCTTCGATCTGGCCGTGGTGGCCGATCAGGTAATGCCGCTGCCCACCGAAGGTCCGGGAGGATCGCACGGCAGCGGAGAGAGCGGAGGCCATGGCGGTCACGTGAGCGGCCTCAACGACATCTTCCCCTGGCTCAAACTGCCTGCCGTCATCCCCGGTGGCAACATGTGGGCCAGCACCTACTTCCTGCTCACCGGCTTCCACGCCATCCACGTGCTGGTCGGCCTGATCGTCTTCACGATCCTGCTGGGCTACAAACTCGGTCCCAAGGATGCCGGTAAGATCGAGAATGCCGGCCTCTACTGGCACTTCGTCGATCTGGTGTGGATCTTCCTGTTTCCGCTGCTCTATTTGTTCTGAGGTATTCATGAGCGATCACGACGTCCACTCCGCCCATGCTCACGGCCCCATCACCCGGGCCGGCGACATCCCTGCGCATGACGATCACGACCTTGCCGGCCACGAGCACGAGTCTGGCCACGATCATGGCCACGGGGGCATCGGCAAGTATCTGCTCGTGTTTCTCGCGCTTTGCGGACTCACGACGATGTCGTTCCTCACCTACTCCTCCGTCTGGCCCTGGCGGGATCAGCCGCATGTCGGCTGGGCCTTCATGATGGCAGTGTCGTGCACAAAGGCGATGCTCGTGGTGCTCTTCTTCATGCACGTCTTCTGGGAGGCCAACTGGAAGTACGTGCTTACGATCCCGGCAGCCATGATGGCGATTTTCCTCGCCCTCATGCTCGTGCCCGACGTCGGCATGCGAAACCGCATGGTGTCGCAGGAACGGGCGCTGCATATGGCCCGCGCATCGGACGTGCGGCTGATGGAACAGGCGGCGGAGTCGAAGGTCCTTGCCGAACCGGCCTCGCATTAGATCGGTGTTGATTATGCGTAGCAGCGTCGAGCGTGGGTGGGCCGTGAGCCTCGTGCTGCTCGCTTCTCTGCTCTCTTCTCTGCTCTCTTCTCTGGGATGCGGACGCGCGGATCGCGTCGGTGGCGCTGGGTCGGCGGACTCGACGCAACCGGCGGCCCGCGACGAACCACCGCTGCCGGCGCCTGAGCGGATGCCACCCGGCGCCGTCGCCGCGCCGTTCACGCTCACCGAACGCAGTGGCAAGCCCTTCGACTCGGCGTCGCTCCGTGGCAAGGTCTGGTTGGCGAGCGTGTTTTTTGCCAACTGTCCGGGACCCTGCTTTCGCGAGAACCAGGCGCTGGCCGACATCCTGCGAAGCATTCCCGACCCCGATTTCATGGTCGTGAGCGTCACCTGCGATCCCGAGAACGACACGCCGGAGTCGCTCCGCCGGTATGCCGACCGGTTCGAGGCCGACCCGGCCCGTTGGAAATTCCTCACCGGCGACATGGCGACGATCAAGGAGATTGCC
>CAYSPN010000251.1:0-2680 GCA_964432895.1 uncultured Candidatus Kuenenia sp. | reverse complement strand
GATCCGCAGCCCCAGCGGCGACCGGTTCGCCGACCGCTGCTTCGTGGCGGAACCCAGGGTCCTGGTGCTCCCCGCCTTTGGCTCCTTCACCGGCGGCCACAGGGTCGAGCCCGTGGAGGGCATGCGGCTCTGGATCGCGCGAGACGACGGCGTGGTGGACGTGACACGGCTCGTGGCGGCGGGTGCGAAGAGGCGGTGAATTGCCCGCAAGGTCTCCCGCATTCCCTTGCTTGGGCTGCGGGCTTGGATGAATGTTCCCCTCCCATGCAAGCCCGAAGCGCAAGCGAGAGGAATCCGCGTTCCAGCCCGCAAGGCCTCCCGCATTCCCTTGCTTGCGCTGCGGGCTTGGATGAATGTTCCCGTTCCCGCCCGGCGCGACACACTCTTAGAGGCTCACGTCACGAAACGCCACGTGCAGTCGCTCAAGCAGGTCACGGGCCGTCATCGAGATCTCACCGAAGGCCTCCGCGGCGACGTCGCCCGCGCGGCCATGCACCCAGACGGCCAATCGGGCGGCTTCGAATGGGGTCAACCGTTGGGCCACGAGCGCGGCAGTGATGCCGGTGAGCACGTCCCCGGTGCCAGCCGTGGCCATGCCGGGATTGCCGGTGTCGTTGTGCGACTGTCGCGCAGGGTCAACGATCAGCGTCGCCGGCCCCTTCAGCACGATCACCGCGTTGATCACACCGGCCAACGCGGCAGCCTCGCGTTCGAGCATGGCCCTGTCGCCAGCCTGGGCGGATGACGGATCAGCACCGAGCAGCCTGAGCATCTCGCCCGCATGCGGCGTGAGGATCCGCGGGCCCGCGTGGCTGGCCAGTGCCCCACGGTCGATACGGGCGAGCACCCAGAGCGCGTCGGCATCGAAGACGGCCGGCTGTGGCAGATGACGCCAGAGGTACGAGACGATCTGGACGACCGCGTCGGAGCGGCCAAGCCCAGGGCCAACGGCCACGGCATCCGCCCTCTGCGTGGAGGCCTCGATCTCCTCGAGGGCGGCCGTGGCGAACGTGCCCTCGATCCGTCCCGGCAGACCGCGGGTCATCACGCAAGGGTCGAAGCTGGCGGCGATCGCAGCGACGTGCTCCGGTACGAGGACCTCGACCAGGCCCGCGCCGCTCCGAAGCGCCGCCATGGCGGCAAGCGCCGGCGCTCCGGCCATGCCGGCGGCCCCCCCCACCACGACGACCCGTCCGTAGTCGTGTTTGCTCGTCTCGCGGTTTCGGCGGGGAAGCCGTGGCAGGTCGGTCGGGGGCATCGCGGCTACATTCCAGGGGCTTTTTCGCTCATCGCTGCCGTTGCCGGCGAATCGGCCCTCGATTCGGATCGTCGGGGACGAATTCTCTGGTGCCCGGCTGATTACCTTGACTGAAACGACTGCAAGGGGCTACCTTCGCCGTCACTCGACAGGATAGCTTGGATCTGAAGGAGATGGGTGCCCCCTCATGAGTGCCGCAGAAAAATCGGGCGATCTGTACAACGTCAAGAAATTGCGCCGACTCATCGAGCTCATGAAAGAGCACGATTTGTCGGAGGTCGACCTGAAAGAGGCCGATCGTCACGTTCGAATTAAGCGCGGCGGTGACGTGATCGCCACCCACTCGGCACCCGCGGTCCAGGCTGCCGCCCGGCCCGCTGCTGGGTCCGCAGCTGGGTCCGCCACCCCCCAGCCAGCTGCCGATGCCGGCATGCTCATTATCAAGAGTCCGATGGTGGGAACGTTCTACAAGGCCTCCGGCCCGGATGCCGCTCCGTTTGTGAAGGTTGGCGACCGGATCGGGCCCGAGAAGACGGTCTGCATCGTCGAGGCCATGAAGGTCTTCAACGAGATTCCCGCCGGTGTCTCCGGTCAGGTCGTGGCGATCCTCATGGAAAACGGAGCGCCGGTCGAATTTGGCCAGCCGCTCATCAAGGTGGATCCGGGGGCGTGAGCCTGCCCCCCGAGTGTGGTGATCATGTCGCGCACTCCGCCACGTGATCTGTTCCTTTCTTCGCTGGCCCGAGCTTCTGGCGGGAGCCTATGTTCAAACGGATTCTGATAGCCAATCGGGGCGAAATCGCCCTGCGTGTGATCCGCGCCTGCCGTGAACTGGACGTGGAGACCGTCGCCATCTTCAGCGAGGCCGACCGAGGGGCCCCGTACCTGGAACTGGCCGACGAGGCGATCTGCGTGGGCCCCGCTCGGGCGGCCGACAGCTACCTCCGGATCGACCGCGTGATCAGCGCGGCCGAAATCGGCAACGTGCAGGCGATCCATCCCGGCTACGGCTTCCTCTCGGAAAACTCCCACTTTGCCGAGGTCTGCCGCTCGTGCGACATCGGTTTCATCGGACCGACACCGGAGGCGATGGAGCGGGTGGGTGACAAGAATTCTGCGAGAGCACTGGCCCGCGAGGCCGGAGTGCCGACGGTGCCCGGCAGCGATGGGCTCGTGTCGAGCGAGCAGGAGGCCGTGCGTGTGGCCAAGGAAGTCGGCTATCCCGTGCTGCTGAAGGCGACCGCCGGCGGCGGTGGCAAGGGCATGCGGGTGGCGGCCAATGAACTGGCCCTGGCAAACGCCTGGCAGCAGGCTTCGGCCGAGGCGCAGGCGGCATTCGGCAATGCCGGCATCTATATCGAGCGCTATGTCGAACGGCCGCGTCACGTGGAGATCCAGATCCTGGGCGACCAGCACGGCAAC
>CAYSPN010000250.1:0-2287 GCA_964432895.1 uncultured Candidatus Kuenenia sp. | reverse complement strand
GCAGCACGGGACCAACGCAACGAAACGCGATGCGAACGACGACTCGGCTCGGGCGATCGCCTGGGCATGGGCACCGTGGGCGTTTCTCTCGGTGGCCGTCTTCTGCTGGGGTTTGCCTGCGGTGAAAGCCTCGCTTGAGGGCCGCGCGGTGCCGCCAACCGTTGCCCAAGCCCGCGCCGCCACCCCGATCATGCCACTCCTGCCCAAGAGCCTCGTGGCCCCGGAACTCCCCGTGCCCAGGCTCGACGGCCGCGTGGCCAAAGTGCCCCCGGCCACCAGGGAGCCGCTCGAAATCGAACGGGCGGTCTACCGGTTCAACTGGCTCTCGGCAGCAGGCACGGGGATTCTCGCCGCTGCCCTGATCGCGGTGCCGTGGCTGGGCATCTCCTGGCGGCGGGCGGCCGTGATCTGGTGGGAAAACCTGCGGCGGCTCTCGCTCTCGCTCCTGACGATCGCACTGATGCTGGCGCTGGCGTTCGTGACCCGCTACTCCGGTACCGACGTCACCCTCGGCCTGGCCCTCACACGGTCAGGCTGGCTCTATCCCGTCTTCTCGGCCCTGCTGGGCTGGCTCGGCGTCGCCCTCACCGGCTCTGATACGTCGAGCAACGCGATGTTCGGCAGCCTGCAACGCGTGACGGCCGAACAGCTTGGCCTCAACCCGCTGCTCATCTGCACCGCCAACAGCACCGGTGGCGTAATGGGCAAGATGATCGACGCCCAGAGCATCGTCGTCTCCGCCACCGCGACGGGCGTGCACCGGCAGGAGGGCGCGATCCTGCGGCGGGTCTTTCCACACAGTCTGGCGCTTGCGATCCTGATGGGTCTGCTCGTCTGGCTGCAGTCGGGCCCGCTGGCATGGATGGTGCCGCCCTGAGCGCGGGAGATCCTCTTGCTTGCGCTGCGGGCTGGGATGAACCGAGACACGAACCGCGACGACTGCTGTCCGGTCTTCTTGAACGACAGCACGAGAGGGTGTACATTCGTATCACACGACTACCCATTCAGGAGTTGTGTTTCAGAAGCGCTGATCCAGCATATCGACGTATCGGGAGATCTATCGAATGACCTATGAAACCATTCGTGGAAGGCTCGACGCGCGTCCGTTTCAACCCTTTCGCGTGGTGACTTCGAGTGGGCAAGCCTACGAGGTGCGACACCCGGAGATGGCCTTTCCGACGCGAACGGAAATGGTAATCGCGTCGCCCGACCGGAACGGCATCCCCTCGCGGGCCCGGCTGGTGTCGAACCTACACATTACGGCGCTCGAGCCGATCGAGGCCGCTCCGCCATCGTGATCGTGCCGTCGGCATCCGGCTCGAGGTCGAGCACGATCGCGGCCACCGCCCAGGCATCGGCTGTGGCGCAGGTTGTGGCCCGCACGGTCGCTGTACGGCCGGGACTGGACGACGCCACCGGCCGGCCCGTCCGCGGATCGATCGGAGAGCGGCCTGGGCGGCAGGTCGATGTGGCGACCGCCTCACCGGCGGCCAGATCGATCTCCTGTGACTGCCCCTTACCGGCACGAGCGGCCGTCAGCCGCACCCGCCACGGGCGGCTCTTCGACGGCTGCCCCCATGCCCGCACCTCGCCGCCAAGTTCCACCAGATGGGCCGACGAGCCCAGTTCCAAAAGCCGCGCACCGATGCAGTCCACGGCATAGCCGGGGGCGATCCCGCTCAGATCGATCTCGGCACCGTCGCGGGTCTTTCGCAGCGCGGCGCCGGCAGTTGCGGTGGCGGACCGCGATTCGACCAGCCGCATGCCCACGCCCCCACGGGCTGCCGCGATCGCGGCGGTGGATGGCTCGCGGGCTCCGCCGCCCCACAGTCGCACGAGCGGGCCGACGGTGACATCAAAAGCTCCCTCCGACTGGTCGTGGATCTCGCGAGCGGTTTCAACGATCGCCAGAAGATCGGCCGAAACCGTCACCCATTCTCCTGCATCCGTTCGGTTGAACCGGCTGGCGTCGGAATCGTCGCGCCATGTGCTCGCCGCCCGGTCGATCCGCGCGAGTACCGCCTCCACCTCGCGATGCACAGAGCCACGAGTCATGCCGGGCATGTCGGTGGCGAGCGTCACTCGGTAGGTCGTCCCCATCGCCGGCCCGGCAAGCGTGGGCAACTCCGCGGCCACCACCCAAACAGGTGACAGCCACCAAATCCACCACATGGAAGCCCGAAGCGCCAGCGAGAGGAATCCGGGCGACAGGGGGTGTACGGCATGGCTACCTGTCGTCAACCCGTATGTCCCTTGCTCGCGCTGCGGGCTTGCATGAAACCCACCC
>CAYSPN010000249.1:0-6445 GCA_964432895.1 uncultured Candidatus Kuenenia sp. | reverse complement strand
TCGGCCTCAGACACGCCTTCGACGTGCCAGATCGGGATCCGGTGGCCCCACCAGAGCTGCCGGCTCACCGGCCAGTCGCGCTTCTCGCCGAGCCAGTCGAGATAGCTCTTCGCGTAGCGGTCAGGCACGATCCGGATGTTTCCTAGGGTGACGGCGTCGAGCGCGGGCTGCGCGATCTCGCTCATGCGGATGAACCACTGATCGGCGAGGAATGGTTCGATCGGCGTCTTCGACCGGTCGGAATGGGCGAGGTCAATGACCCGATCCTCCACCTGCACGAGCTGACCGGCCGCCTCGAGATCGGCCACCACCCGCGTGCGGGCCTTCATCATGGCGAGGCCGGCGTAGGGGCCCGCCTCGGCGTTGAGCGTGCCGTCGGGCTTCAAGATGTTGATCATCGGCAGCTTCTGCCGCAGGCCGACGTCGTAGTCGTTGGGATCGTGGGCAGGCGTGATCTTCACACAGCCGGAGCCCATCTCGGGCTTGGCCCACTCGTCGGCCACGAGCGGAATCGCCCGACCGAGCAGCGGGAGCCGAACCTGCCGGCCATCCTTCGCCATCGCCGCCAGGGTTTCGAGCACAGGCAAGAGTTCGCGTCGCCGTGTCTCGAGATCCTCGATCGCCCGGTCGATGTCGGCATGCTCCTTGGCCGACGCGGCGGCCCGCTTCTCACGCAGCACCTTCTCCGCTTCGGCCAGCGCCTCGGCGGGCGCCGGGTGCACGGCCACGGCCGTGTCCCCCAGCAAGGTCTCGGGCCGCGTCGTGGCCACCGCCACGCTCGTAGGCTCGCCGGGTTTCGCGTCGATGACGTCGTAGCGGATGTGCCAGAAGTGGCCCTTCACCTGCTCGTGAAACACCTCGTCGTCGCTGACGGCGGTCTGCAGGAAGGTGTCCCAGTTGACCAGCCGCTTGCCGCGGCGGACGAGGCCCTTTTCGAAGAGCCGGAAGAACGCCTCGCGAACGGCCCGGGCGCACTGGTCGTCGAGCGTGAACCGCACCCGATCCCAGTCGCAACTGGCTCCCATGTCGCGGAGCTGCCCGAGAATCCGCTTCTCATACTGTTCCTTCCAGGCCCAGATCCGCTCGACGAGCTTTTCGCGGCCGAGGTCGTGGCGGGAGAGTTTTTCCTCTTCGAGCAGCCGACGTTCGACGACGGCCTGCGTGGCGATGCCGGCATGGTCGGTGCCGGGCATCCAGAGCGTGTTGTAGCCCTGCATCCGCCGCGTGCGGACGAGCAGGTCCTGCAGGCTGTTGTTGAGTGCGTGGCCGAGGTGGAGGGCGCCGGTGACGTTGGGCGGCGGGATGACGATCGAGAAGATTTTCCCTTCGCGACCGCCCTCGCTGGCACCTGCGGCCGGCGGTTCAGCGTGCCAGTAGCGACCGGTATCCCAGAGGGTGCGGCAGCGGGCCTGTGCGGCGGCGTGGTCGTATTGCTTCGGCAGTTCGTGCATGGTGTGGCGTGTCTTCCAGGGACCGTGATCAGAGATCGCAAAATGTAGCGGAAAACGGCCGATGGCCGCCATGGGAAGACCGATACCCGGGAGACGTACCGGCGTGCGGGCTCTGTGTCGTCTGGTTGCTGCCGCGACGGCCGCGAGAAGAGCTCGTCTTCCACTTTCCCCACTCCGAGAGCGACGATGGATCGGAGTCGGCCACGAAACGAAGGAAGAAAGCATGACGCTCGTCCGTTCGAGATGTGTGTTCGCGATCGGATGGCTCCTCATGCTTGGTGCCGCGTCAGACACGGCACTAGCCCATCCGTGGCACCGCCATCGGCGTGACGCCCACGAACCTGTCAAACACCAGACCCCTGCGGCCGTCTCATCCCGGTTCCTGCTCACGGCCAACGCCAAGCCCGAGCGGGCAGAGGCCATCGACATCGCCAAGGCCTTCGAGCCCTTCGTCGATCTGAAGGCGATCTCCGTCCGCAGCGACAACCAATATTTCTACGTCGAGAGCAACGGCATCCCCGATCATCCGCTGATGGTGGGCATCCGGGCGTGGCAGCAGCAGGTGCCGCTGCCGCAGAAATACACCGGCGACAACGCCTGGCAGATCCCGCTCGAGCCGGTGCCGGCTGACAACCCCGTCACGACGAAAGACAGGTTCCTGCGAGGGGCGATTGCACTGGCGGTGAACGGCGTGCCGATCTTCAATCCGCTCAACAACCGCGGTGAAGACGCCTTCTTGATCGGCGAACTCGACGAGTACGGTGGCCACTGCGGGCGGGCCGACGACTACCACTATCACATCGCGCCGGTGCACCTGGAGAAGGATGTCGGCAAGGGCATGCCGATCGCCTACGCGCTCGACGGCTATCCGATCTACGGCTACACGGAGCCCGACGGATCGGCCGTCAACGGGCTCGATCGGTTCAACGGCCACGAAGACGCCGACGGCAACTACCACTATCACGCCACGAAGACGTATCCGTATTTGAACGGTGGGTTTCACGGCGATGTGACGGAGCGGGACGGCCAGGTCGATCCGCAGCCACGGGCTGAGCCAGTGCGGCCGTCGCTCCCGCCGCTCCGCGGCGCGACGATCGTGGGCTACGCGTCGCCCACGCCCAACAGCCGCCGGCTCACCTATGAAGTCGGCGGCCGCCAGGGTTTTGTTGACTACAAGGTGAACGGCGACGGCACGCTGGTATTTGACTCCACCGATCCATCGGGCAGGAAGACCACGGAAACCTACACTCCCCGCGGCCGCGGCCAGGGTGGACGGGAACGGGCCGGGGCCTCGCGGAGAGGGTGGTCGGGGGCCACGCCGGCCGGGCGACGATCGGCCCCCACCGCCACCGCAGTCCGGCAGCATGCGGCCCGCCGGACGCGAGCGGGCCGGAACGCCATCGGCGAAGGCGGCGGGAACAGAAGCCCTCACCGTCACGAGTTCGGCCATCGGCGCTGACGGAAACCTGCCGGTGGAGTTCACCTGCGACGGAGCCGGCGCATCGCCGCCGCTGGAATGGCAGGCCGGCCCTCCCGGCACGAAGTCGTATGCCGTCACGCTCTGGCACGAGGCGCCGGATCGGGTGAAGTCGTACTGGGTCGTCTACGGCATTCCTGGCAATCGCACGCAGCTCGCGAAAAACTCGACAACTGTCGGCACCACAGGGCTCAACGGCAAGAACCGGGCCGAGTATGACCCGATGTGCCCCAAGGGGCCGGGCGTAAAGACGTATCACGTCACCGTGTACGCGCTCTCGGCGATGCCGACACTCCGCGCGAACGCCGCCACGCGTGACGCGTTGCTCGACGCGATCAAGGACATCACGCTCGCCCAGGGAACGCTCACCTACACCTACGAACGGGGACGAAAATAGGGAGGCCTGCGTCACGGATTCCCTCGCTGGCGCGTCGGGCTTGTATGAGTGATCCAAGCCCGCAGCGCAAGCAAGGGAATGCGTACCGCCATCCAAGCCCGCAGCGCAAGCAAGGGAATGCGGTCGCAAGCAGATCTCGTGCAGAACGGGCCCGGTCACGCCTCTACTGTCCGGCACGTCCCAGGAAATGGTGAAACGAGTCGGCCAGAGCAAGCCAACTCGCCTCGATCACGTTCTCGCTCACGCCGACCGTGCCCCAGACGGCGTCGCCGTCAGTGCTTTCGATCGACACGCGGACCTTGGCGGCCGTGCCCTCCTGGGCATTAATCACACGGACCTTGTAGTCGAGCAGGTGCATCTGCGACAGGGCGGGGTAGACCTCCGAGAGCGCCTTGCGAAGTGCCGCATCGAGGGCGTTCACCGGGCCGTCCCCCTCGGCGACCTCGTGCCGCTGCACGCCGGCCACGGCGAGCTTCACCGTCGCCTCGGTCCGCACGTCGTCCCCGGCACGGCTCTCGACGGCCACGTTGTAGGCCAGCTTCTCGAAGGCCGGCCGGAACGTGCCCGCGATCCGGTCAACGAGCAGGTCGAACGACGCCCCGGCCGCCTCGAACTGCCAGCCCTCGTTCTCCAGCCGGCAGACCTCGGCCAGCACGCGGTCGAGCAGGGCCCGATCGTTTTTCACATCAGGACGGCTCACGAGCGCGGCGATATTGGAACGGCCTGACAGTTCGCTGACGAGGATCCGCCGCGAGTTGCCGACAGACTCAGGCGGAATGTGCTCGTACGACTCGGTCGCCTTGGCGACCGCATGCACGTGCATACCTCCCTTGTGTGCGAAGGCGCTCGTGCCCACGAACGGCTGCCCGGGGCGGTAGCTCATGTTCGCCGTCTCGTAGACAAACCGTGAGAGCTCCGTGAGGTGGCTCGTGCCGGCTGGGCCCATGCCCCCGCCAAGCACGCTGTAGCCCGGCAGCTTGATCGCGAGGTTCGCGACCACCGAAATCAGGTCGGCGTTGCCGCAACGCTCGCCGATGCCGTTGATCGTGCCCTGCACCTGCACAGCGCCCGCCGCGACCGCGGAAAGTGAATTCGCGATGGCCACGTCGCAGTCGTTGTGGCAGTGGATGGCGACGGGCACGCTCGCGCCGGCGGCCTGCAGGGCGGCCGACGCCGCGCCGACCAGCTTCGCGATCTCGTCGGGCAGCGTGCCGCCGTTGGTGTCGCAGAGCACGATCCGCGTGGCGCCGGCCCGCGCCGCCGCACTGATCGTCGCCGCCGAATAGTCGGGATCGAGCTTCCAGCCGTCGAAGAAATGCTCGGCGTCATAGAAGACCTCGCGGCCGGATTCGGTGAGGAAACGGACCGTGTCGGCGATCATGGCGAGGTTTTCCTCGCGTGACACGCCGAGCACCTCGGTGACGTGGAAGGCCGAGGTCTTGCCGACAATCGTGACCACGCTCGTGCCGGCATCGAGCAGGGCCTTCATGCCAGGGTCCTCGGCCGCCGTCATGCCGCGGCGCCGGGTCATCCCGAAGGCGCAGATCCGCGAATGACGAAGCTTCAGCTCACGGGCCCGGGCGAAATACTGGGCGTCTTTGGGATTCGAGAGGGGGTAGCCACCTTCGATGAAGTCGATGCCGGCCTCGTCGAGCCGCCGCGTGATGGCGAGCTTGTCCTCGAGCGAAAAGTTGACGCCTTCGCCCTGCGAGCCGTCGCGGAGTGTCGTGTCGTAGATCTCGATCGTGCGCACTGGTGTCGTCCTCTGCTGTGGGCTTTGTGCCCTTGAATCGCCGAGTATAGCCAGCCGCGGGGCGATCCGCCGGAGCTACCAGCACTTCCCCGATTCCCCGGCTGCGGGCAGGGCAGCGATCCGGGCGATGAGGGTGGCCGGGTAGAGAATCCCGCAGAGCCCTTCCAGCGTTGCCACCGCACAGGGCCATGTGCCCACGGGTCTCGTGTCGCTATAGCCCGCAGTCGTGAGCGTCGAGAAACTGAGCCAGAGAAAATCCACCCACCGCAGTGCTCGGCCACCCTCGAGATGCTCCGCGAGGACGTATCTTCCGGCGCCCCACGTCGCCACGACGCCGTGGAAAGCGGTGAACAGGAATCCCAGCATCACGAAACTTGCGGCACCGCAGAGAATCCGCTGCGACGGACGCATCTCTGCATTGAGGGCGTAATAGACGCCGAGGTAGACCGTCACGGCGTATGCGGCCATGAGCACCAGGATCGCCGGGCCACGCCCTTGCAGGCCGGCTTCGGGGCAGGACCACGCCCAGAGAAACGCCACGACGGCGACGACAGCCAAGACCGACGGCAGCGTGCGATACCCCAGCAGGGCGAGGGACGCCAGGGCCATGGCCACCGCGGCCAAGGCAAGCGGCAGCGGCGTTGAATGCTCACCGTGGTCGAACAGCGGCACGAGCAGCACGGGCAGAATCTGACCAAGGAAGATCAAAAGACCGTGATACGGCGCCGCTGCAACGCGGCGTTGCCAGACGAGCCGCGAGAGCCAGCCGGCGGGTGATGCCTGACGATCCATGGGTCAGTCGTCGTCGTCAGACGCCTCGTCGGAGTCATCGTCGGCGTCCTCATACTCGGCTTCGTCCTCATCAGATTCCTCGTAGCTCTCGTCATCGTCGGCTTCCTCTTCGTCGCCGTCCCCGTCGTCCGAGTCGTCCTCATCCTCGAGGCGGGCGAAGGCCTCCTCACGATCGGCAGCCTCCTCGTCGTCTTCCTCGATCTCCTCGAACTGCTCCACGACCTTGGCATGCGGCTGGATCTTCAGCCGCCGTGGGGCGGGGTCCGGAGCGGGGGCCGTCGTACCGTTTCGCTCCGCCCACTGCTCCATCGTGATCAGCACCTCGCGGGCCTGCGAGCCGGCATACTGGCCGACCACGCCATCCTCCGCCATGAAGTCGATCAGCCGGGCACCGCGGCCGTAGCCCACGCCCAGCGCCCGCTGCAGGAGCGACACGCTGCCGCGGCCCTCGCGGATCACCACCTCGACGGCAGCCTCGTACATCTCGTCGCGTTCCTTGCCGGCGGAGCCCTTCGGGGCGTCGCCCGACGGAGCCGGCTGGAGGTTCACAAGCTCCGCGGCATACTGCGGCTCGC
>CAYSPN010000248.1:0-4272 GCA_964432895.1 uncultured Candidatus Kuenenia sp. | reverse complement strand
GGCATGATGAGACGCGACTCACTCCGCCGTCTGACACTCGCCGGCATCCTGGCCGCGGGCGTCTGCCTCGCGCCGTCGTCGGTCCGCGCCGCCGGACAGCCCTCGGCCGCCGAGATCGACGCGCTCGTCGAAGGCTTGGGCGCCGCTGACTACGCCGAGCGGGAGGCTGCCGCCGCACAGCTCAACGCCCTGGGTGCAGCCGCGGTCGATCCGCTGCTGTCCGCCGCGGAAGTGAGCGACGACCTGGAGATCGCGCTGCGGGCTCGCTGGCTCGTCGACACGATTCCCCTCGATACCGAACGCGATCCGCCCGAGGTCTCGAAGCTGCTCGACAAGTTCAAGCGGAAGGACTTTGCCGAACGCGTGCAGGTGATGCACAGGCTCCTGCGGGTTGATGACGACGCTGGCATCGAGCCCCTGGCCCGCATCGTGCGGCTCGATCGCTCGCCGCTGGGATCCCGCGTGGCGGCCGCCCTGCTCGCCCGCGAATGGCAGCCGAACGACCCGGCCTGGAGCGGCATGCGAGGCCGCATCGCCGCTGGACTCGGCGCCAGCACCCGACCGGCGGCGGCCTTCCTGCGGTCGGTGGTGGCGTTCTCATCCGCAGACTCTGGTCCCGCGCGGGAGCAGCCTCTGGCCGAAGCCGGCGAGGCGTTCGCGCAACTCGCAGGCCCGATTGCCGATGGAGCCAGCGGCGAGGCGGCAGGCGTGGGTGGACCGGGGCGTGCCGGCGATGCGTCCACGTCGGGCACGATCGGCGAGACCACGCTGCGGATCTTCCAGCGGTGCCGGATCCAGATGCTGCTTGCGGCTGGCAAACGCGATGACGCCATGCTCGAGTCGCGGCGGTTGTTGCAGGCCTGCTTCGATCCGGGGAAGGATAAAGATGCGGCCACCGCAGCGGAGGAGGCGGCGGGGATGCTGGTCTGGCTGGTCGAACGTGGGCTGCCGGAGGCGGTCGACCTGCTCGCGGCCGATCGTCCTGAACTCATTCGCACAGACGCCCTGGTGGGCTACGCCGCGGCGGTCGCCGAAAAAGCCCGCCATCACGACGCCCAGGCCGACACGCTCGCCAAGGCGGCCTTCGCGCAGACCGCCGGCACCAACGCCGAGTTCGTCGACCGCCTGCAGACGGCGATCCTGCTCTCCAAGTGGGGCGCGACCGACTGGGCCAACCGTGAATATGCAGCGCTCGTGGACCATCCGCAGACGCCGGCCGCGCAGTATGCGCTCGCCGCGATCATGTATGCGGAGTTCCTGCATGACCAGGAGCGGGAGGACGAGGCTGCCGCCTGCCTCCGCCGCCTGCTGGAAGGGCGCAAGGGCAAGGGTGATGGCAAAAACGACGGCAAGGGGGATGGCGGCGACCCGATTCTGCAGCAGGTCGGCCGCGACCCGCGGTCGATCCGGTCGCGGATGCACTACTTTGAATCGTGTGCGGCCGCCCTCCGCGGCGATGCCGCCGCCCGTCGCAAGTCGCTCGAAGAATCATTGCGGGCGTATGCGAAGGATGTCGACGCCCTGATCGGTCTCTACACGCTGCCCGACAACACGCCCGTGCAGAAGGCCGAGGCGGTGACGCGGATCCGGCGGGCGCTCGAGCAGATCGAGAACGAGATTCAGGCCGTTCCCGACGACACCAACGGCTACAACGAGTATGCGTGGCTCGTGGCCAACACGGAGGGTGATCTCCGGAAGGCCACCCGCTATTCCAAGCTGTCGCTCGTGAAAAGTTTTGACAGCTCGAGCTACCTCGACACGCTGGCCCACTGCCAGGCGGCGGCGGGCAACAAGGCCGCGGCGGTGCGAACCCAGTCGTTGGCCATGCGGCAGGAACCGCACAACCGCACGATCCGCAAAAATCTCGCCCGCTTCCAAGGGAAGTGAGTCTACGATCCTCCATGCAAGCCCGACGCGCAAGCGAGGGAATGTGCGTCGGGTATTGTGAGGCGGCCCGGATTCCCTTGCTTGCGCTGCGGGCTTGGATGGCTCATTGCCTCCGTGCCGGCCGGCGTTCCACAGGCGTATGATCTCCCCATGCACACCCATCATCTCGCGCTGCCCGACATCCGCCTCGCCGTTCACACCCGTGGCCGTGGGCGGCCCATGCTCTTGCTGCATGCCTTTCCGCTCGACCACCGCATGTGGACGGCGCAGGAACCGCTGGCCGATCACCTCCGCTTGATCATGCCCGACCAGCGAGGCTTTGGCGGCAGCCACTCGAGCACCGGCCCGGCGAGCATCGAACAGCTGGCCGACGACGCGGTGGCGATTCTCGACGCCCTGCACATCGATGAGCCGGCGATCGTCTGCGGCTGTTCGATGGGCGGCTACGTGGCCCAGCATGTCGCGATCCGCCATCCGGCACGGGTGCATGCGGTCGTGCTCGTCGACACGAAGCTCGAGGCCGACACGCCCGAGGCGCGGGCGGCGCGGGCCGACTTGGCCGGCAGCGTGCGACGACTCGGCACGGAGATCGTGGCCGAGGCGATGGTCCCCCGGCTCCTCGCACCCGTGACCGAGGCGAGCGAGATACCACGGCGCCGCGAGATCGAGGCCCTGCTCCGCGGCCTGATCAACGAGCAGCCGGTGAGCACGATCGTCGCGGCGCTCTCGGCGCTGGCTGCGCGGCCCGACATGACCGATGCGATGAGGGAATGTTGCGTGCCCGCGCTGCTGGTAGTGGGCGCCGACGATCAGATCACGCCACCTGCATGCCTCGTCCGCGCCGAGGAGATCATCCCCGAGGCCAGGCTCCTGATCGTGCCCCATGCGGGCCACATGACGCCGCTGGAAACGCCGGCCGTGTTCAACGCGGCGGTGCTTGAGTTTCTGCGGGAGGTTGAGGCCCTCGATCATTGAGGGGCAGGCCCATTCCTGGCCCTGGCCCACGCGGCCGGGGCGGACCGGGCGGGCGTGGATGATCATCCCGCCAAAACTGCGGAGTCCCCTGCTGAAACTCGGGCGGAGGCCGGCGGCGGTTGTCCCGTTCGCGTTCGTAAAACGGCCGCATGGGATCGCGGCCGTCCTGACGCGGCTCCTGCCGAGAGTCCATCCGCGTGTAACGGTCAAGCCACTCGAGCCGGTCCTCGCCAGAGAGGTCGATGACATCGCGCCGGTCGGCCGGATCGCGGAGTTGCACCCACATATGCCAGACTCTCGCCGCCTTGAGAAGCTGCTCGCGACCGGGATCGGCGAGTGCCCGACCGACGGCCACCAGCTCACTGCGGTCGGCCGCGCGGAGCCGTTGAAACGTCTCGGCCGATCGGTCCAACTGTCGCCGCTCCGTGTCGGACATCTGCAGCACCTGCTCCCGCCTTGCCGCCAACGTCTCGCGGCTCACGGTGACATCGCCGGCCGCACGCAGCGCCGCGATCGCCGCATCGAATTCCTCCGCGTCCTCACGGACGTCGGCTTTTGACTGCGCCGGTGGCGGCCGCCGCGGCGGAGGATAACCGCCCTTGGCCACGGCCTCGAGAAAGCCCACTGATCCTGCCTCGCGGAGCAGGTCGAGGTGTTGCACGACTGGCAGGCTGGCGAGGATGGCCGACTCGGGAGACGGCGCGGTGGCCCGGCCTACGGCGATTCCGGCGACGAGCGACGCGAGCACGAGGGCCGCGCCGGGCAGCCACTGCCACACGGGCGGCCGTGCGGCGACCTTGGCGGATCGGCCGACGCGGCCTGTTGTGGCGCCGCCGCCCGTCCGTGAAATCATCGCACCGGCCGGCACGGCCGCCATCTCGATGGTCGTGGCCATCATGTCGGGAGAGGCCGCTGCGGCGGGCAGCACATCGAGCAGATCCCAGACGTCCGCCAGCGCCTGCGAGGGATCGGTGGCGTCGGCGTCGTTGACGGCCGGCGGCGATGCCTCCCGCGGCGACGGTGCATCCTCCGCAGGCTGCGTCATGGCTGTTCCCCCTGCATGTAGGGCGTGATCGCCTCGCGGAGCTGGTCCCGCGCGCGAAACAGGAGCGACTTCACGGCCGGCACGGTGAGGTCCATGGCTGCCGCGATCTCTTCGTAGGAACACTGTTCGAATTTCGCCAGCAGCACGGCCATCCGCTGCCGTTCGTTGAGCGTGCCGAGTGCCTGCTGCACGACCGCCTGCAACTCGCTTCGATCAGCGAGCCTGGCCGGCATCAGCCCGCTGGCATCAACGGCGATCTGCTCCAGGCCGATTGCGCTGGATGAGGCCGACACGTTCGAGGGCACGCCATATTCACGACGCCGATACGACCGCTGCCGCAGGTCGCTGGCGACGTTGTTGGCGAT
>CAYSPN010000247.1:0-4154 GCA_964432895.1 uncultured Candidatus Kuenenia sp. | reverse complement strand
GCAGCCCCTCGCTGAGTTCAAGCTCAAGAGCGACCGTCGGGCCGTGGGGCCGTGTATTCATGACGCTGGATGCGTCAGTGCCGGTCGCCGCTCCGGGACCGACGCCGCCGGAGCTCCGTGTACTTCCGAGCCGTGCCCCGGGCCTGGCTGACCGGGTACTTCTTCGCGTTGGCAGCGGTCTTGCTGCGCACCGCCTCGTCGATGTCGATGCCGAGGCAATCGGCCAAGAGCAGCGTGCAGATCAGGACGTCGGCCACTTCGTCCACCACCGCCCGCCGCCGGGCCGGCGTGGCGAGGTCGGCCGCCACTTCGTCGTTCGTCTTCCAGAGAAACTGTTCCTGGAGTTCTCCGGCCTCGATCGCGATCGCTGCTGCGAGATCCTTGGGATTGTGGAACTGCTTCCAGTCGCGGTCGTCGCGAAACATCCGCAGCAGGGCCAGGAGAGGCTCCCAACCTCTCGCACCCCTGCCCTGTTTCGTGTCGCTCGCCGGCTCTGGCATGATGGAGAAGCCTACCTTCTCATGCGGAGCCCGTGCCATGACCGCCACCCCGCCCTATCCGACCCGCGAAGAGCTCGAGCGGCAGCACGGCATCCCGGCCGACCGCTTCTGCGGGCTGACCGCCGACGACATGAGCCTCGCCATCGCGGCCCACGCATGCGGACCGCGAACCGCCGGCCAACCGGTTGGCTACTGGCCGGGTAGTTCCGAGGACACCCGCCGAGAATGGCTTCGCGAGGCCTTCGGACCCGACGCCGACGTGGAGGCGATCCGCCTGCGACTGCAGTTTTTCGTCGCCCGAGTGGGCGAAGCCCTGAAGGTCGACTGGATGCTCGACAACGAGGCGTTCGACCGCGCGGTGTGGGACGGCCTCGCGACCCTCTACCCCGACCTCTCGGCCGACGCCCGGGCAGCGATCGCTGGCAACTACTCGTACAGCCACATGAAGTAGGCGGAGCCCGTGCCCCGTCGCCGGACGTTCACGCGACTGGAAGCCGCAATCGCGTGAGCGATGCGGGCAGGCGGCTGGCCCGTCGTGAGGCTCGGGGCTGACCGTGCCCCGTCGCCGGACGTTCACGACGGGCATCCTGCCCGCCGTTCACTCGGATGCCGCCGGCGCTTCGCCGTCGTGGCTGCGCTTGGCGGCATACGCCGGCTCCTGGGGCACGGGCAGCCCCTCGCTGAGTGCAAGCCTCGGGAAGCCGCAATCGCGGAAGCGATGCGGGCCGACGGGCATCCGCCCGTCTCGGGGCAGGATGCCCGCTTACGCGTGACGCCGCCACGACGGCGGCGTGCCCGGCAAGGCGAACCTCGGCTTCGCCCACGCCGGGCCCCAGCGAAAACCGGCAGGATGCCGGTGTTTCGCGTGAATTCAGAACGTCAGCATCTGCCGGTACTCGGCCACACGGCGGTCGAGATCGCCGCGGTCGATGCTCGCGAGCCGGTCGAGGCTGAAATCCTCCACCGTGTAGCTCGCCGTCACCACGCCATACGCCAGCGCCTCCTTGAGCGACTGCGGATCGAAGCGGTCTTTGCTCGCGAGGTGGCCCATCATGCCGCCGGCGAACGAGTCGCCCGCGCCGGTCGGATCGAGCACCTGCGACGTGGGATAGGCGGGCAGCACGTACATCTCGTGCTCGCTGAAGAACATCGCCCCGTGCTCGCCCTTCTTGATCACCACGAACTTCGGCCCCATCTCCCGGACGGCGTGGCCGGCCCGCACGAGGTTCTCGTCCTCGGCCAGGAGCTTGGCCTCGGAGTCGTTGAGCACCAGCCCGTCGATCCGCTTGAGCAAGGCTTCCAGCTCGTCACGCTGGATGTTGATCCACAGGTCCATCGTGTCGGCGACCGTGAGCTTCGCATCGGGCACCTGGTCAAGCACCGATAGCTGGGTCGTCGGCGAGGCGTTGCCCAGAAAGAGGAACTTGCTCTGCCGGTGGTTCCCATTGAGCTTCGGCTTGAATTCGCCGAAGACGTTGAGGTGCACCTCGAGCGTCTCCCGGTCGTTCATGTTGGGCAGGTAGCGGCCCCGCCAGCGAAAGGTCTTACCGCCGGGAATCGTCTGCAGGCCCGAGGTGTCGATCCCCTTCGCCTCCAGGAGTTTCGTGTGCTTCGCCGGCCAGTCCTCGCCGACCGCGCCGATCATCCGCACGGGCGAAAAGAAACTCGCGGCGTAGGAGAAAAACACGGCCGATCCGCCGAGCACGTCGTCCCGCTTGGCCGTGGGGGTCTCAACGCAATCGAGGGCAACGCTTCCGACGACGAGCAGCGGCATGGACGGGGCTCCTGGAGAAAAAACAGACGGCGAAGAGCAGAATGTAGGATTCTCAGCCCCGTCCGTCCATGAAGCCCGGTTGTTTCGGCAGTCACGAACGCCTGCGGTGGGCCATGATGGCGGCCAGCGCCGCGCCGATCGCGGCCAGAGCGGCTGCGGAGGGTTCGGGCACGACCACCATGTTCCAGGAGAGCCCGTAAGTTTCGGACGTGACTGGCGCCGTGGACGCGTTGGCGTCGTAGATCATGCCCGAAGACAAGACTCGCAGTCCGTACTGCCCCGCCCCTGTCAGCGTGAACCGCAGGAACTCGGCGTTGTTGTAGAGGCTGGTCGATTCGGCGACGAGGCTGTTGAAGACGCCGTCGGCGATGCTCCAGACCTGCAGGTCGAGATTCGCGAACGCCGAGCGAGTGCCCGTGTCGGTGGCGTTGTCGAACGTGCCGCGGGCGAACCAGTTGAGCGAGACCTGCAGCTCGTGGGGCGAGGAGAGCGTCGATGAGAACGTGTAATCCGTGTAATCGTTGAAGGCGTTCACACCCACGCTGCCGTAATCCCAGCCTTGCAGGCCGATCGTGCCGCCACCGAGGCCGTCGACGTCGATGGTGTTGCCCTGCACGTACGTCAGGCCTGCTGTTTCGAGGTCGAGGGCGCCGGCTCCCGTGGCCCAGTCGAGCGACTGCGTCGTCCGCACGACCCCGCCGACGGTTGCCTGGCCGTTGCTCCATCCTTCCGTGCGGTCCGACGCGGCCATGAGGACGGACTTGATCACGCGAGAGTCGAGGGCCGTGCCAGGCATCCACCCAAGGCCGTTCGCGGCATCCTTCATCAGCGCCACACCGCCCGCAACCGTCGGTGAGGCGAAGCTCGTGCCGTCCTGGTTGACGAAATATTGATTGGTCGGAGATGGGTTCTGCGTGATGTCGGTTCGCGGCACGAGGCCACCGGTCGGGCCGAGGTAGGCGGCGAGCACGTTGAGTTCACCGGGTGCGGCGATGTCCACCGCCGCCCGCACGCCCGTGACCGTCTCCTTGGTCACGGGGTTGTAGAAGTCGACGGCACCACGCGACGAGAAATCGGAAGGAGTGCGGAAGTTCGTGCCGCCGACGCTGCCCACCGTGATGCCGTTGTAGACGTTGCCTGGGGCCGACACGGCCGCCGTGTCATCGTTGCCGGCCGCGGCGACGAACGTGACGTTTGGGTTTTGGAAGGCGAGCGCGTCGATCGCGAGCGACTCCGGCTCCGTGGACGACGGGTCGCCCCCGCCAAAGCTGCTGTTGATGACGTCGGCCGCGGTGCCGCTGATGCCTTGGAAGAACTGCCGGTAGACGGGGATCGTCGATGTGGGCTCGGTATCGAACGAACCGATGCTGCTCGTGCTCGTGGAATACGACGTCGCAATCGCGCCCGACCAAAGCCTCGCATGCGGTGCCATGCCGACGCCGAGGTAGGAGTAGCCGCCGGAGTTCGTGCCTGAAGCCGCCACGTAACCAGTGCCAGCGAGCACGTGGCCGACCATCGTGGCGTGGAAGTCGAGTTGTCCGGTCACGCCGGGCGCGGATACCTGTCGTTCGACGGCTGGGCCGATGCCGAGGCCGGTGCGGTTGAAGACCTCGTGATCGCCCCAGACATGGCCCGCCTCGATATTGCCAATGATTGTCGATCCACCAAGAAAGCCGCTGCTATAGAAGATGCTGCCGCCGACGAGTTCGTTGACGAACTGGAAGTTGCCTCCGGTAACCGGATCGTAGGGGCCGGTGAGGAACTGCCCCGCGGGCGGGCTTGCGATTTCTTGGGCGAAGGCCGCGACGGGAATGGTGGTGATCACGGCCACAGCCGCCAACCGCGCGAACCGACTCCGGCTCCGAGACCTCACGGCCCGC
>CAYSPN010000246.1:0-4004 GCA_964432895.1 uncultured Candidatus Kuenenia sp. | reverse complement strand
GTGGCTTTCGCTCGACCGGCTCGACTTCTTCCGGTTCGATCACCAGCTCTACCCGGAGTTTGACGAGAGCACCCGTGAGGCGGCCAAACGCGAGGTCTACGAGACCTTTCATACGCTGCTGGCGGACAACCGCGATGCACGGCAGCTGCTCAAGAGCGACGATGTCGTCGTCAACGGGCTACTGGCAACCTATTACGGCCTCGACGACGCCGGCACACCCGTGACCGGCGACGCATTTCGCGTCGTGAAGCTCGGGCCCAAGAGTCCGCGGGGCGGCCTGCTCGGCATGGCGGCGATCCTCGCCATGGGGAGCAATGGCGAACGGACGAGCCCCGTCGAACGCGGTGCCTGGGTGCTTCGCAAGCTCTTGAACAATCCGCCTCCACCGGCACCGCCAAACGTCCCGCAGCTGGCCAGGCTGGAATCGAAGCCAGTCACCACCCGCGAACGGCTCCGGATGCATCAGGAACAGCCGCAGTGTGCCCAGTGCCACCGCGTGATCGACCCGATCGGCATGGGGCTCGAGAATTTCGATGCCGCCGGCCGCTGGCGAACCGAGGAAAGGTTCTATGGACGCGGCTGGGTCGTGAAGGACAAGGTCGCCGGGAAGGTTGTCAACAAGAGTTGGCCGATCGAGCCGGCCGGGGCGTTTCACAACGGCCCGTCATTTCGCGACTTCTACGAGCTCCGCGACGAGATCGCCACCGCCCATGGCCCTGCCTTTGTCCATGGCCTGATCGAAAACCTGTTTGCCCATGCGATCGGCCGGCCGGTGAGCTTCGCCGACGCCGATGCGATCGAGGCCATGGCCCATGCCGCCGCCCTTGACGGCGGCCTCAAGTCAATCGTCCACCGGCTGGTCGCCAGCGAGGAGTTTCAGACGAAATGAAGCGAGCAATGTCCATCACCCGTCGCACCGTCTTGCAGGCCGCCGGCTCGGCCGTGGCGCTGCCGCTCTTCGACTCGCTGGGCTTTCGCCGCCGGGCCACGGCAGCTCCTGTTGCCGCTCGGCCCAAGCGGATGGTGTTCCTCGGCTTCGGCTGGGGCGTGACCAACGAGACCTGGTTTCCCGACGGGAAGCAGACGGGCAAAGACTATCCGATACCAGAGGGGCTCAAACCGCTCGAGCGGCATCGCGATCATTTCACGGTTATCCAGGGGCTCTCCAATAAGTTCGCAAACGAAGCCCACTGGGGGAGCACGTTCTGGCTCACCGGTGCCAACCGCTACGGCGAGCCGGGCAAGAGCTTTTCAAACTCCGTATCCGCCGACCAGGTGGCAGCCGCGGCATGGGGCGACCAGACGCGTTTCGCGTCGCTCCAGTTCGGCACGCTCGACGCGGGAAACTCGGGCCACGGGCCGGGGCTGTCGCTGGCCTGGGATTCCCGCGGTCGCCCGCTGGCCGGCCTCGACACGCCGGTGCTCGCCTTCCACCGGCTTTTCTCCGCCGAAGGCACGTCGCTCGAGGAACGGCAGGCGGCCCTCTCCGCCGAGCAGAGCGTGCTCGACGCCGTGCGGGCCGATGCGTCGCGGGTGCGGCGGGGTCTGTCGGCGGCCGATACCGACAAGCTCGACGAATACCTCCAGTCGATTCGCGACATCGAGACGAGGCTCGCCAAGGAGAAGCAGTGGCTGACGGTGCCCAAGCCCGCGCCGGCCGGCGGCCTCGGGGCCCCCAAGGAGGGCGTCGCTGGCCAGGACGAGATCAAGGTGATGTACGACATTCTGGTGGCTGCGATCCAGACCGATTCCACACGGGTGATCACCTACCGGCAGCCGGTCGGCACGCTGCTCAAGGGCCTCGGTATCAACGTGGCCCCCCATGACATGAGCCACTACCAGCCCGGCGAGCGGATGGAGGCGTCGAAGAAGCGTGATGCCACGCAGAGCCAACTGCTCGCCGGCCTGCTCGACAGGCTCGCCGCAGTGAAAGAGTCCGATGGCACGAGCCTCTTGGACAACACCACGCTCGTCTACGGCAGCAACATCCGCTCGATTCACTACCTCGACAACTGCCCCACGCTCGTGGCCGGCGGCGGCTCCGGCATCCGGCTCGGCGAGCACGTGGTCGTGCCCGACAAGACGCCGCTTGCGAACCTCTGGCTCACGCTCCTCAAGGGCGCGGGCGTCAAAGCCGAACAGCACGGCGACAGCACGGGCGTCGTCAAAGACCTGTTTACCTGAAACGATCCGTTACCTTTTCCATCCAAGCCCGACGCGCCAGCGAGGGAATCCGGGACTGATTTCTGGGTCATGGATCGCATTCCCTTGCTTGCGCTGCGGGCTTGGATGGAGCACTTCAAACGTTCATGAAAAACAGTCAACTTCCTCGTGCTCCACGGCGTAAGCCTTGGTTCTGCGCGACGCTTCTCCTCATCGCCTGCGTGAGCGGCACGGCCGCGGCGCAAAGCGACATGAAGGGCCGCGTGCTCATCAGGGAAGACTTCAGCACCAGCGCCGTCGACAGGAAGAACTTTCCCAACAGCTCGTGGGACATCCCAAACACCTGGAAGCTCAACGACGGCAGCCTCGAATCCATCTATGACCCCGCACAGCATCCGGGGAAGGCCCACGGCAAGTCGATCGACCCGAAGTTCAAGGCCCGCGACGTTAGGGTGTCGTACCGCGTGAAGTTCGGCGGCGAGGCGGCCCGCATGGTGATGATCATCAACGCGGGATTTCCGCCCGTGAAAACGGGCCTGCCGGTCTGGCACATCGCCGACGTCACCACCCGGCTGCCGCGGAATCCAAACGACCCCTGCATCGACATCTTCGAACGGGATTTCACCTACGATGAAAACGATCCGCGCAACACCAAAAAAAGCCGCGGCCCGGCCGAGATCTTCAAGCCGCTGGGGGCCTACGAGATCCGAGGCTTGAAGTGCAAGTCGCACGCGGCGATTGAGCCCGGCCGATGGACGACGTTCGTGGTCGAAAGCGTGGGCACGGAATGGACGCTCTGGATCGACGGCCAGAAAACGCTCTCCCAGACCCACAAGCACGCCGACTGCGACAAGGAATCGATCAACTTCATCGCGTTTGGCCCGCTCGTGCTCGACGACATCGTGGTCGAGGAGCTACCGCGAGAGTGAAACGGGACGGGCGTGCCCCGGCTTGAGCATGCCCACTACCGCGAGCGTGGGAACCTCCACCAGCCGGTGCAGGAGCACTGCCGCCAGGAGGCTGGCCGCGACCGCCGCCATGAGGCTCGGCCATGAGGCCGCTGCCGCCTCGCCGCCGATACCGCGTGCCACGCTTGTCACCGCCCAGATTGTCGGGTAGTGCACAAGGAACAGGGAGTAAGAGATGCGGCCCAGGCAGCCCAGCAGGGGCAGGGAGTCGGCACGGGATGCAGCCGACGGCTGCCACCGCGCCAGCAGATAGATCCCGACGCCGGCGGTGAGTGCCACGGCGAGATGTGGACGACTCTGCACGACGGCTGCGCCGGCGGCAACGGCGGTCGCCGCCACATAGGCCCAGAAGATCGCCGGCTGGATCCGGCCCGCGACGGCGAGCCCCGCCAGCGTCCCGAGGAACACGATCCCAAAAAAGTAGGTCGCGTAGATCTCATGCGCGACCGCACCGTTCCACACAAAAAGCGATAGGACCGCCACCAGCATTGGCAGTCCGATGACCATGAGCCCTCCGGCGAAACGGGATGGGGCGGAACGGGACAGTCCGGGCAGACGTCGCAGGATCGCATCCTGCACGATGATCAACAGGCACATGACCGCGTTGCACTGCCAGTCGATGGCCAGGTACCAGAAGCCCGCCAGCAAACTCGGATAGCCGAGCACGTCCTGCAGGAGGGCGACGTGCGCGAGCACACCCGGAGCGGAGATTTCGTCGAAGAGCGGAAACGCGGCCCACGACGGCGGCACGATCGCGTAGAGCACGATCGCGAACAGGAGCGTCGCCACCGCCGGTAACGCCAGTCGAAGATAGCGCACAAGCAGCAGTCGCCCCAGATCGGCGGCCTCCGGCGTCGCACGGGCCAGCGACAC
>CAYSPN010000245.1:0-7605 GCA_964432895.1 uncultured Candidatus Kuenenia sp. | reverse complement strand
GGCTGCCCTGGTGGGACGAGGAGAGCGACGGCCGGTTTTACATGCACTTGGGCGCGGCCTACAGCTATCGCAAGGCTTTTCAGAATCAGGTCCGCTTCCGCAACACTCCGGAAATCCGCAAGCAGCAGCCGTCCAGCAATTTCGGGCCCGTGGGCCCGCCGAGCCCCAGCAACTACATCAACGGCGTGCCGGGGCCGTTCGCCCCGATCTTCGTCGACACCGGCAACATCAAGGCCGACCATTTCCAGCTCTTCGACCCCGAGTTCGCCCTGATCCTAGGGCCCCTCTCGCTGCAGTCGGAATATGCGTTTGCCTTCGTGGACCAGCCCAACGGCCAGCCGCTTTTCTTCAATGGCTTCATGGCCCAGGTGAGCTACTTCCTCACCGGTGAGCACCGCCCCTACGACCGCAAGCAGGGCATCCACAAGCGGCTGGAGCCGTTCGAGGACTTCTTCCGCGTGCGGACCAAGTCGCAGGGCGTGCAGAACGGCCTCGGGGCGTGGGAGGTCGCGGCGAGGTTCTCCAACATCGTGCTCAACGACAAAAACGTTCAGGGCAACAACCTGACCGACTTCACCATCGGCCTCAACTGGTATCTCAACCCCTACACGCGTTGGAAGTTCAACTACATTCGCGCCTTCCTTCAGGATGAGCGCAAGGGAAACAGCCTTACCGATGCATACGGCACGCGAATCGACTTCGACTTCTAGCTGGCTGTGGAGTATTTCGTGTTTGAAACAGGTTTTTATGAGTGCGTGGTGCGGATTCCCTCGCTTGCGCTTCGGGCTTGAATGGGAGCCGGGGGTATCCAAGCCCGCAGCGCAAGCAAGGGACCCCAGGCACGGGTTGCCCGCTTTCACCGGGTATTCGGTGCCAGGCACCGTTTCCCGTTTCCTGGGACGTGCCAAAGTCGCACGCACGACTGCGCAAAACACGCCCAAAAACGTTGCGTATGCGTCAGGATGGCGTGCGGTGGTGTACAACGGACGCCTCCCATGAAGCCGTCACAGACCCTCGCCGCGCATCCCCTCGTTGCCGTGCTCGTGCCGGCGAGCACCGGCTGGGGCCGCAGCATCATCAAGGGCGTCGCCGCCTTCGCCAACCGACATGGCCCCTGGCACCTGCACGTGGCCCCCGAGGGCGAGCGGCAAACCCTGCCACACGGCTGGAAGGGGGACGGCATCATCGCCCGGCTGTCGACGCCCGCCGTGGCCCGGTCCATCCTCACCATCGGCTGCCCGGTGGTGAACGTTTCGGGAATCACGCTCGATGGCGTCAGCCAGCGAGTGCCCCGCGTGTTCAGCGACCTGCAGGCGACGAGTGAGATGGCGGCCCGCCATTTCCTCGATCGCGGATTCAACACCTTCGCCTACGTTGGCCCACCGAAGCTGGCCTACGTGCGTGAGCACCAGGAGGCTTTTGCAGCCGCACTCGATCAGGCCGGCCACTCGTGCCATGCGCTCGGGCTGAACCCCGGCCTGGAAACAGCGGGCCGGCCGAGCCGACTGATCGAATGGCTCAGATCGCTCCCCAAGCCAGTGGGAGTGCTGACATGGGCCAACGTCCAGGGCAGGGCGGTGATCGACGCCTGTCGCAGGGCCGGGCTGCTCGTCCCCGAGGACGTGTCGGTGCTCAGCGGCGTGGATGACCCGCTCCTCTGCGAATGCTGCATGCCGCATCTGTCGGCCATCACGGTTGCCGCGGAACAGATCGGCGAGCAAGCAGCCGAATTGCTGCAATTGATGATCGAACGCAAGCCTCTGCCGCCGACTCCGATCCGGGTGCCGCCGCTTGGCATCGTCACCCGCCAGAGCACCGATACGCTCGCCATCGGCGACCCGCTGCTCGTGCAGGCGATCGGCTTCATCCGCGAACACGCGACCGAGCCGATCCGCGTGGAGGATGTGCTGCGGGTGGTGCCACTGTCGCGCCGCAGCCTCGAGCGCGCGTTTCAGGAACTGCTGGGCCGGTCACCGGCCCAGGAGATCCGACGCGTGAGGCTCGAGCGGGCGAAGCACCTGTTGGCGACCACCGATTTGCCTATCCCAAAAGTCGCGAGAGCCAGTGGTTTTGGCACGGGCGAGTACCTCGCCAAGTTTTTTCGCCAGGCCACCCGGATGACACCGCTCAGATACCGCGTGGTGACGCAGTCGCGGCACTGACGAGTTCGCCGCCCCCCTGCGTCCGGCGTGCGGCCCCGACGGGGGCCGCGGGAAAAGCCGAATAGCAGCCCCTCGCCCCCGCGATTGGTTCGCCGCATGCGTAGCATTCATGCGGAGTGACCGCAGACCGGAGGTGTTTTGTGAGGAGCCACTTTCTGGGATGTCTGCTGGCGACGGGTTGCATGTTCGCTGTCGCTGCAACTGGACCGACTCGCGTCTCGGCAGCCGAGGATGACCGCGCGATCTCCGCGGGGCGGTGGCGGGTCGTGGCGGTCGAAATGGGCGGCAAAACGCTCGAGCCCGAGTTTGTCTCCATGCTTTCCGTGCTCTACGGCGCTGACGGGGCGTGGGCCGTGTTGTTCAAGAGCATCGTGGTCGCCGAGGGATCCAGCACGATTGATCCGTCGGCCGATCCCAAAGCGTTCGAGATGAAGACCCTCGGCCCGGCTCGTGCCCCCGACTCCGGCTGGAGGTACTCGGGGATCTATGAGATGCACGGCAACTCCCGCAGGCTTTGCGCTGGGCCCGCCGGCAAGCCGAGGCCCGCGACGTTTTCCACCACTCGGCGGAACGGACAGATTCTCGTCACGCTCGAACGCATTACGACTCCCTGACGGCAGCGTGCGATCGAGCTGCCGTCAGGACGCTGGTTTGATACCCTCGCGGCTCATTGAGACGGCGAGAACAGCAGGGCCGTAATCGCAGCCATCATCCGAGGTGCGATTTCATGAAACGGGTGGCCTTGGTCGCTTGCTGCGGCGTAGTGGGGACGGTGTTCGGCGTCGCGAAAAGGCAGGATTTCGACGGATTCACGCCATGGTGCCAGTGGATCGCAGACCCTAAGATTCGTTGACCTTGGGTGCCATCAGGTTGAGTGTGAGTGCCATCACACCGTCCGCCGGCACCGCAACAGGCAGGCGTCTCGTCAACAGTAGGTGGGGGGGGCAAAAGTCATGCGGCAGAATCGTGGCATCGATCGCTTCCGGGCGGGATTCACGCTCGTGGAACTGCTCGTGGTCATCGCCATCATCGGCGTGCTCGTGGGCTTGCTGCTGCCGGCCGTACAGGCGGCACGCGAGGCGTCGCGGCGGACAACGTGCGGCAACAACCTCAAGCAGATCAGCCTCGCGTTGCACAACTACAGCGACGCGAAAAAGACGCTGCCCCCACAGGCCACCTCGTCGACTTTCCAAACAATGAAGGGCACGACCCAATTCCTTGAAGGCTACGGATGGCCTCTCCTGGTGCTCCCTTATATGGAGCGTCAGGAGGTCTACACGTCCCTTACCAACGGATCGTTGGGCGGCTTCTCCCACACGGCCACGTTCATCAGCGGGAGTAGCGCGTCCGCCGACTTGGCCCGGCAGCCGATAAGCACCCTCGTGTGCCCGAGTTGCCCACTGCCGACCCTCACGCCGGAGACCGAATACAACATTACAGCCGGTAGCACGACCAACTCGTCGGGCTATCGTTCGAGCAAGATGAACTACGCCGGTAGCGTGGGGCCGATCACGCTCGGCTGCTCCGGCACGACGGTCGACACGCTAGGCCCCTGCGTGGAATGTTCGAGCGGAGCGATGCGCAAGCTTCGCGGCAGACCGCTCAAGGAGATCGTCGACGGACTCTCCAAGACATTCCTGATCGGAGAGGTGGGCGGAATCGCCGACACCGCGCTCCCCGGATCGCCGAAGACCGAACGCCTTCCAGGGCTGTGGCTGGGAACAAATTCCACCAAGGTCGACAACGCCGGATCAGTCACACTGGTCCGATCCACTCGCTACAAGGTCAATCAGGGAAGCTACGAAGGCTTCGGCAGCAATCACCCTGGTGGTGCGAGCTTCGCGATGTGTGACGGAGCGGTGCGGTTCGTCGGCGACATGATCCACTCGTCGACGGGCGGCACCTACGTGTCGGTCAACGGCACATATGACCCGTCGCCGCTGCTTGCCACCATCCGCGCGATCACGGGCGTGTATCAACGACTCAGTTCCGTAGCCGACGGCAACGTCACTGGGGATTTCTAATCTTGCAGCGATCCCTTCTTTTTTCGGGACAAGTCGTCGTGCTGCTCGCGAGCCTCGTCGCTGCGGGCTGCCAGCCCGGTGTGGGTGCCACCGCCACGGGCGTCGTTTCGTTCAAGGGCCAGCCAGTGCCAGCTGGGGTGATGGTGCAGTTTCAGCCCGAGGGGCCGAATGCATCGCCCTCGATTGCCGTCACCGATGCTCAGGGCCGCTACGATCTGCGGTTCAACGCACGGATTCGTGGCGTGATGCCCGGCGAGAGCGTCGTCTCCCTGTCGATCGTGCGCGAACCCAATGCAGAGGGAAAGGTTGTCCTGCCCGACGCCCTGAAAGGCCTCGTCATTCCCGCTGACTACGGCGAAAAATCCACGCTCAAGAAGACCGTGAAGCCGGGTGCGAACGTGATCGACATTGACATTCTCCCTTGAGTCGCGGGCACAGCCGCCGACGGTGCCGAAAGAGGCTGTCGCAGGGAGGCAGAATTGCTGCGCCTTTGCGCCGTGGAGTTCGCTGGTCGCAGGGCATACATTTCACTCCATGAACATTTCCACACCGCTCGTGACGACCGCCCTTGTCTTCATCGGCTTGACGCTGTCGGCTGCGGCCGACGATTCCGCCTGGCTCAAATCAGGGACGCTGATCTTTGAAGACTCCTTCGACCGTGAGGAGGATGGCAATCTCGCGGCTGCCATCGGCAACGGGTGGAACAGCGCCACCGCCAACCGGGTGCCCGACGTAAAACAGGCCGATCTCGACGGCGGCGTGCTCAAGGTCATGATCGCTGCGGCAGCGGGGCACCAGGCCCACATCCACCACGAAGCCGGGTTCGAGGACGGCGGCGCAATCGTGCGGTTCAAACTGCCGGGGGAGAGCAAGTCGGAGTCACTCACCGTCGGCTTCGTCGACCGTGAGACGTCGAAGGCCCTCGCTGGGCATCTCTGCTATGCCATCATCTCGAGCGTCCCCCCTCAGATCCAACTCCTCGACCGCAAGACTGGCTACTCAGATCCCAAGGTCGCCGATCGCCGTGCGGTCTACCTCAAGAACAAGGAGAAGCTTCCCGCCGATCTCCAGACGCTTCTCGATGCCAAGATGAAGCACGTCCCCTGGAAGGCCGACAACGAGTGGCACGAACTCGTGCTCGTGACACAGGGAGATGAGATGCGGGTCACGCTCGACGGCACCCCGATGGGTAGCCACCGCTCGGAGGGCTTCGCCCATCCGATGAAGCGATGGTTCAGCCTGCTGATGAACCCGTCAGCGTGGATCGACGACGTCAAGGTCTACAAGATACGCTAGAAGCATGCGAGAGCGTGCGACGATGAGCGGCGTGTGGGTGGCCGTCCTCCTGGGGGGCGGCATCACGTTTTCGGCCCACGGGCAGGAAGCCCCCAGATCGCCCCAGGCAGCGTCGGCAGACTGCAGGTCGCTCTGGCCACAGATCCACTCCGCCGCCCAACTTGGCGACGTTCGTAGCGGGGCGGTGACATGGGATGCATCCGACGCCGGGACGCTCGCGTTCAACGTGAACGGGAATGGCGTCTATGCGTGGCTAACGATTCCCGCCCCCGCGGCGGGTTGGGATCTCGCTACTCGTTCGGGCGTGGAGGCTTCAGTCACGAACCTCGGCCCGAATCCGGCCGAGGTGCAGCTGTGGGCGGTCGCGTCACGCGGCTGGGAGTCGATCGCCGACGTTGCCACCTTGGCCACGGGTGAGACGCGACTCTTTTCCTGCCGGCTGCGCGAGACATTTCCCGACGGCACGCCCAAGCTCGATCCAGGCAGCGTCACCGGCGTCCGGGTGCTCGTGCGGAAGGCCGCCGCGGGCACGGTGATCCGGGTCGCCGGGCTGGCCGCGACGGGGCATGCACCGCCCTGGACGCAGCCCGAGGGCCGCATCGAAGTGCCTGCCGTCGAAGACGGGCCCCCCGCCGCCGGCCGGCGGGTGCGTTACCAACTGCAAGGCGACGAGGGGACGGACATCGCGTGTCTTCTCCATTTGCCTGATGACTGGAAACCAGGCGGTAGCTACCCGGTGATCTTCGAATATCCCGGCAACATCTACTACGTGAAGGGCTGCTACTCGACCGGGCTGCCCGATCAGTGCGGCATCGGCTACGGCATGACGCGGGGCAGGGGAGCCATCTGGGTGAGCATGCCTTTCGTCGACCGGACGTCGGGCGCGATTGCCGAAAACGGCTGGGGCGACGCCGACGACACCGCCAGCTACTGCGAGCGGGTCGTCGATGACGTCTGCGCGCACTTCGGTGGCGACCGTCGCAACCTGATCCTCACCGGATTCTCACGGGGGGCGATCGCCTGCGGATTCATCGGCCTACGGAACGACCGCATTGCCCAGCTCTGGAAGGGCCTTCATCTCTGTCAGCACTACGACGGCGACGGCTGGAACGGGGCGACACTCGAAGACGCGGTCGAGCGGGCGAGACGCTTCCGGGGCAGGGCTGTCTTTCACACCGACAATCCAAAGAACGCGGTGCGGCCAGTGACCGACATCATGAACGTGCCCACCACGTTCGTGCGGTCGGGACTCGGCGCACATTCGATCGCGATGTTCCTGGATGACCGCGAACCGACCCAGCAACTGCGTCGCTGGTTCGCGGAGCTCGTGGAGTCGTCTCAGGTCCTCACGCCTTGATCTCGCCGAGTTCACCCGTGCTGTCGCCGAATGATTCGGCTTCGACGCCCGAGCCCTTCAGCAGCGTGAGCCAGGCGTTGCACAGCGGCGTGCCCTTCGTGACGACGATGTTCTCGCCGAGCTTCACACCAGCCCCCCGCCCAGTGATGAGCGTGGGGCAGTTGTCGAGCGAATGGCCCGTGCGGATGTTGCTGCCGTACACGACGGTCGTATGGTCGAAGAGGGTCGAGCCGTCGGGCTCCTTGGTGTCTTTGAGCTTCTTGATCAGTCCGGCCAGCAGTTCGCTCTGCGCGAGGTCGCGCTTCCGCGACGACTCCACGACGTCGCCCGGCCGACCGTGATAATGGCTCATCGTGTGGGCCTCCGTCTTGAGGCCCATGCTCGTGAGCAGCGTCGTCACCGGCTGCCGGTAGGTGAGCACCCGCGTGCTGTCGGTCTGGATCGCAGCCACCATGACGTCGTACATCAGGGCGATCTCCTCGCGACCCGCGAGGCCCGGTTTGGGCTCGTGGAGCGACGGCTCTGGCCGTGGGGCACCGATCCACTTCTCATCACGGGAGAGCCGCGTCTCGAGATCGCGGATGCCCTGCAGGTATTCATCGAGTTTGTCCTGATCGGTCGAGCCGAGCGTGCGGCCGAGATCGCGGGCGTTTTCCAGGGCGTTGTCGAGGATGCTTCGCCGCTGCCCGAGGAGGGCCTTCTGCTGCTCGAGCGGCGTCGTCTCCTTGGCAAACAGCCGGTGGAACGCCTCGACGGGATTCCGCGG
>CAYSPN010000244.1:0-6140 GCA_964432895.1 uncultured Candidatus Kuenenia sp. | reverse complement strand
GTGGGCGTGCCCGATCGGGGCAACTCGGCGGCCAGTCAGATGAAGCCGGGCGACGTCGATTGGGATCATCTCTTCGGCGCGCTCGGCGTGCGGTGGTTTCACACCGGCGGCATCTTCGCGGCGTTGTCGGCAACGACGGCCGCCCTGACGATCGAGGCCGTGAAGGCGGCCAAGAAACATGGCACGGTCGTGTCATACGACCTCAACTACCGGCCCAGCCTCTGGAAGAGCATCGGTGGACTGGCGAAGGCTCAGGAGGTGAATCGCGAGATCGCGAAGCATGTCGACGTGATGATCGGCAACGAGGAGGATTTCACCGCGTCGCTCGGCTTCGAGGTGCAGGGGGTCGATCACGCCATTAGCACGATCGAGACCGACGCCTTCCGGAAGATGATCGAGACCGCCGTCAAGACGTTTCCCAACTTCAAGGTGGCGGCCACGACGCTCCGCCGGGTGATCACCGCCACGAAGAACGACTGGAGCGCGATCTGCTGGCACGACGGGAAGTTCCACGACAGCCGCCAGTACCCAGAGTTGGAAATCCTCGACCGGGTGGGGGGCGGTGACAGCTTCGCGAGTGGCCTCGCGTTTGGGTTCCTCGAATTCAACGACCCGCAGAAGGCAGTGGAGTATGGTGCCGCCCACGGGGCGTTGGCCTCGACCACGCCGGGCGATACGTCCATGGCCACTCGGAAAGAGGTCGAGAAGCAGATCTCCGGCGGCGGCGCCCGGGTCGTGCGATGATGCCAAGGCCTGAGTGAAACACGTCACAACCAAGAAGGTTTCGATTCCATGACGACGTCATCCGCGACGATCACCGGCATCCTCGTGCCCCATATGGTGCCGCTCGATACCCGCGGCCGCATCAACGAGGACGAGCTCGCCCGCTACGTGACATGGCTCGTCGATCGTGGCGTGCACGGGCTCTATCCCAACGGGTCCACGGGCGAGTTCCTGCGGTTCACCGTCGAGGAACGGAAGCGGATCGTGCAGGTCGTCTGCGCCGCCGCGGGAGGGCGGGTGCCCGTGGTGGCGGGTGCCGCCGAGGCAAATGTTTCCGAGACGATCCGGGCCTGCGAGCACTGCCTGGAGGCGGGTGCCCGGGCGGTGGCGGTGGTGTCGCCGTTCTACTACCGCCTCTCGCCCGACGCGGTGTATGCCTATTTCCGCGAGATCGGTCGCCACAGCCCGATCGACGTCACGCTCTACAACATTCCGATGCTGGCATCGCCGATCGACGTGCCCACCGTGAAGCGGCTTGCCGAGGAGTTTCCGCGGATCATTGGCATCAAGGATTCCAGCGGTGACGTCTCCCATATGATCCGACTGATCGCCGCCGTGCGGCCCATTCGTCCCGACTTCGCGTTTCTCACCGGTTGGGATCCGGCGCTCGTGCCGATGCTGGCGGTCGGCTGCGACGGCGGCACCCATGCCACGAGCGGCGTGGCTCCCGAGCTGACGCGACGGATCTATGACACCGTCCGGGCGGGTGACATCGACGTGGCCATGACGATGCAGCGCCAGCTCACCGAACTCTTCGATCCATTGATCCAGGCCCCTGACTTCCCGGAGGGCTTTCGCATTGGTGTCGAGGCTCGCGGCTTCACGATGGGCGCATCGCGGCAGCCGGCGACCGAAGCGCAGACTGCCGACCGCCGAAAGCTGGCCGAGCGGGTCAGCAAGCAACTCGATGCGCTTGGTCTTCGTTAGAGCGCTCACTGCATCGGCTGCGCGCTGCCGCTCGGGTGGGGGGTGCGCTTGACGAGAACGGAGAGCCTCGGCACGATGTCGGCGTTGAAAATGGGAGGGGGGGGTGGATCGGAGGCCCTCGACAAAGCTTGCTCGTGCTTGTTTTGTCTTTTTGTCTGGGGGAATTCTTCCGAGCGCTCCTCCGCATCATCCGCTCACACTCGTTTCGTATTTGTCCGCACGCACCGGTCGCACGCCTCTGTTCGGCTGCCCGGCCCATCCAGGAACCTTCGCCATGAAATCAGGCTACGAATCGGCCCCGCACGGCGGCCGCAACAATCTGGAACAGGTGATCGACGGACTCGAGCAGCGGCTCGATGAACTTGCGACGGCGCAGCGGCAGACCCGGCTGCTCGTGCTCGGTGGTTCTGTCCTTCTCATGGGCCTGATGGGCCTCTTCGGCCTCCGGCTCTACAGCACCCTGCAGCGGCAGCTCAACGCGACGCAGTTGCAGAATGCGTTCATGGCGAAGGTCGATGAGATCTGGCCGCCGCTGAGCCAGAAATTCATGGATTCCGCCTTGAAGGCCGCCCCGGCCTATAGCGAACAGGCCATGCAGCGATTTGAAAAGGTGCGTCCGCAACTGGAAGGCATGCTGCTGAAGGAGACGGAGCAGTTTTCCGAGCAGCTGCAGGCCAGTCTGCTCAAGAAATCCGAGGCTGGCATGCAGCGGGTCACCGACAAGGTGACGCAGGACCTCAAGCGTCAGTTGCCGAAGCTGACCGAGCAGAAACTCGACTCGATCGAGGAGAAACTCCGCAACTCGCTGCTCATCGAGGGGGGCGGTATCGCCGATGAGCTCGAGGCCAAGGTGGCCAAGGAGAAGATTCGCGTGGAAAAGTTGCTGGCGAAGCTTCCCATCGACGAGGTTGCCAAGCAGCCCGAGGAGAAGCTGCAGCGGCAGTTCATCCATCACGTGCTGATGATGATCGACCAGTCCGTCGCGGCAGATGAAGTGGCCGCGAAATAGCACCGCCTCCAACCATACCCACCACCAACCCAATCATTATCCGAGGCTATCCGCCTCTGCAGGAGCATCCCAATGTCCAATTCCGTGAATGTCTCGCCCGCGCTCGAATCGAAGATCATGAAGCTGCACAGCCGCATGGAAGAGACGGTGGTGCAGGGCCGACGCCGTCTGCTCACGACCGCCATCGTCATGGGCGGCCTGCTGCTCGCCGCGTCCGGCTACCTCTGGTATCTCTACTCGAAGATCGCCGAGTTCGCCGATGCCAGGACCGTTGTCGAACTGGCTGCGGCTCAGGTCGAGCCGCAGCTCAATGTCGAGGCATCGCGGTTCGGCGACACGCTCGAGGCGCAGGCGCCGGTCGTCCTCGATCAGGCCGAGAAGGCGGTGCTCGCAGCGCCTCCGCAGATCGCCCGTGAGGTGCACAACTACGCCTCGACATTCGTCGACAAGCAGCTTTCTTCGCTGGAGTCGCAGGCCTACGACGTTGTCAGCAAGACGCTCGACGGGGCGATTGCCAAGGCGCGGGAGGACGGCATCGACCTGTCGGACGAGAAGCAGCTCGACGCTCTGGTTGACTCGGCTGCGCCGACGATACGTGATGCGCTGAAGAAAAGCCGTCGACGATCTCTACGGTGAGTACACCGCGGGGGCTGACAGCCTCGGCAGCTACATCGAACAGCTCGCCTCGTCCGGTGCGGACAGGCAACTCACGCCGCTGCAGCAGAGCCAGCGGGAGATCCTGCTGACGGGCCTGGCGCTTATCAAGAAGATCGAAGCCGATCCGAAGCGGGCGCCGCTGCAGAAGGTTTTGGAAGGCCGGCCGTAGCAGGCAGTCCGGCGGCGATGCCCACGGCACTCGCGGAAAATGCGCGATGAGAAAACCCCGATCGCTCGCCCCCCTCTCGGGGCTCGACGATCGGCGTCCTTCTTTTGACAGGAGAGGAGAGCAAGGTCACACTTGGAGGAGATCGGCAATTCCGTGCGAGCCGGGATTACGGACAGTGTCATCACACCAAAGAGCACATCAGCGAGGAATAGAAACGTCATGCAGCCAGCCAATCCACAGACCGCTGTCGCCGTCGGCCGTGCCTCAAGCCGGCGGGATTTCTTGGGTGCCACAACGCGGTCCGCAGTGGCGGTGGCGGGAGCGACCGCACTGTCGGGCACGCTTTTCTCCGGTAGGTCGATTCCCCGTGTGCATGCCGCGGGCACTGATGAAATCCGCGTGGCGCTGATCGGGTGCGGCGGCCGTGGAGGTGGTGCGGCGGTCGACGCGCTCTCCGTGCCGGGAGCCCCGATCAAGATGGTGGCCATGGCCGACGTATTTCGCGACCGGACCGACATCGTGAAGCGTTCGCTCGGTGAACAGTTCAAGGAACGCGTTGATGTTCCCGAGGAGCGGACGTTCATCGGGTTCGATGGCTACAAGCAGGCGATCGACTGCCTTCGGCCCGGTGACATTGCCCTGTTCGCCACCCCGCCGGCCTTCCGCGCGCCGCATTTTGCCTACGCCATCGAGAAGGGCGTGCACACGTTCATGGAGAAGCCGGTCTCGATCGACGGCCCGACCACCAGGCGGATCATCGAACTGGCGGCCAAGGCCACCGAGAAGAATCTCAAGGTGGGCGTGGGATTGATGTGCCGCCACTGCGACCGCCGCCATGAGCTCCTGGAGCGGCTGCGGAATGGCGAGGCGGGTGAACTGATTTCTTTCCACGGCTACCGCGAACATAATCCGCCTCACAATCTCGATCTTGCGCCCGGTCCTCAGGGGATGAGCGAACTGCTCTGGCAGATCAAGCGTTTCCACAACTTTCTCTGGGCCTCCGGCGGCATCTTCAGCGACTACTGTGTGCACCACATCGACGAGGTCTGCTGGATGAAGGGGGCGTGGCCCGTGAAGGCCGTGGCGATCGGCGCACGGCAATTACGAGGCAAGATCGACGACCAGAACTTCGACAACTACGGCATTGAATACACGTTCGACGACGGGGCGAAGTTCTTCTACACCTGTCAGGTCATGAAGGACTGCGACAGTAAGTTCGGCCTGTGGGGCCAGGGATCCAAGTCGGCGTTCGCGATCTCGACCAGCGGCCATTCCCCAGCCCGCTGTGCGATCTTCAAGGACCAACGGGTTGACAAGGACAACGTGGCCTGGGCGGCAGAGCAGCCCGAGCCGAATCCCTATCGGCGCGAGTGGGAGCATCTCGTTGCCGCGATCATCGCCGACGAGCCCTACAACGAGGCGGTGCGGGGCGCACAGGCGAGCCTCGTCACGGCCATGGGCCGGTTTGCGGCGCATACCGGCAAGCCCATCACCTATGACGATATGCTCAATTGCCCCGATGATCTCACCGCCGGCGTCGACAGCCTCACGGAAGGGTCGCCGGCACCGCTGGTGGCCGACAGCGAGGGACGGTATCCGGTGCCGATGCCCGGGAAATACAAGTACGAGTATCGCAACTGACGGGTGGGCGTTGCTCTTGAGCCTTGCTTCTGGCGGTGATGCCAATGGAATGATCGCGGAGGAAAAACCATGAAGAACATCTGGATGATCCTGCTGGCGCTGATTGCCGGCGTGTTGGTGCTGATCGGATTCAGCGGAAACGGCGAGAAAAAGCCCGCGTCGCCGCCAGCCGCCGCTCCCGCTCCCGCTCCCGCTCCCGCTCCCGCGCCGGTCCAGACCAGGCAGACGCTGAAGAAGACCACGCAGAACGTGCTGGAGCTGTCGGAGGCGCTCAAGCAGGGAGGCGTGCGAGCCGACCTGTCGATCAAGAGCCAAGGGCTCGAGGTCGCGGCCGACGCCTATCGAACGAGCGTGGGCAAGCTGTCGATCATCGCCGTCGAACAAAAGATGAACTTCTTCCAGGCGGAGAACGACCGGAAGCCGAAGGATTACAAGGAGTTCATGGAGCGGATCATCGAGCCGGGAAAGCCCGACGGCATCATGCTGCCGATGCTGCCCTACTATCAGGAATACTCGTACGATCCCGATGCAAAGGAACTCGTCGTGATCGAGTTTCCGGCGAAGAAGGAGCAGCGGCAGAAAGAGACGACGGGCGCGGCGGGGCTGTAGTCGGAGGCCTGCCGGTGCGTGGAGCGGAGTCCCTTGCTGGCTCTGCGGGCTTGGATGACGTCCAACTCCCATGCAAGCCCGAAGCGCGAGCGAGGGACACATGACGGTGGAGTTGTCGCTCCACTCCCATCCAAGCCCGAAGCGCAAGCGAGGGACATGATCGCTGCTTCAGCGATCGACGGCGTCTTCGGGACTCCCGTAGGTGGGCAGCCGTCGATCGGGCACCTCGAGCGCGAGCAGGTGCAGTGCCGTGACATAGATACGGCCGCCGTACTGGCCCCAGCGGTCGGGGATGGCGCCGAGCGGATCCCAACTGCCGGCGGCAGGGCCTGCCCGCTCCTGCGT
>CAYSPN010000243.1:0-10462 GCA_964432895.1 uncultured Candidatus Kuenenia sp. | reverse complement strand
GGCAGCGTGCGGACGCCGCCGAGACGGCCGACGACGCGGGTCGTCGACACCGTGACGGGCTCGGGGCTCGTGACGGCGCCCACGTTGCCGGCGGCGTCGGCAATCTCGACCCGGAGATAGACGCGTGCCGGCGTCGCCCGATCTGGCTGCCAGCGGTATTCCCCTTGGTTGTCGACGGCGGTGGCGATCGTGGCCCACGGGCCTTCGGCATTTGGCGAGAACAGGAGGCGTGCGGTTTTCGGCGCGGGCAGTTGATCACGGGAGGTGTAGCGAATCACGATGCCGCTGGTTTCGCTTTCAGAAAGCCTCGCCGCGCCGAGGAACTCAACGTAGGGCGGCTCCTCGTCGATTCCGATCCAACTTTCGGCTGCATCGCCCGGCCGAGGACCTGTGCTGGCGTCTGGTACATCGGGAACGATCTCCAAGCGGAAGCCGTAGAGGCCCGCCGCCGGCAGCACGACGTTGATGGGGCTCACGGCGTCGTCGTCCACGGCAGTTTTTTGCCACGAGAGCCCGCCGTCCCGGGTGCTCCAGAGTTCGACCCGGAGACGGGTCGCGTTTGGCCGATCGGCAGGCATCTCATAATCCCACGCGAAGCGACGCGACCGGGATAGTTGCAGTGGCTTGCCGCGGTATTCCAGCGGCTGTGGCCCGCTCGGCAGTTGGTTTGGCATCTGGGATGGCATTCCTGCGCCGGTCGATGCGAGCAGGCTGCGGCCGGCAGTCGGGTCGGTGGAGGTCGTCGAAGGACTTCCCGTGCGACTGACCAGCACACTCTGCTGATCGCCGACGCGATCGGCCTGCGTCGCGGGCACGCGCGGCTGCTCCGCCGACCAGGCGGCGGCGGTTTCCGCCTTCCATCCGCCGGCGGGGCCGGCTCCATCGGTTGACGGCGAGGCCTGAGTGACCGGCCGGGAGACGACCGACTCCTGCGGCACCGCCTGTGCGGGCAGGCTGGGGGCACCCAGTTCCTGGGCGAGCGCCGTTTGGTCGACGTTGGGGTCGCTCGGTTCCATCGTGAACTGCCGCACGGTCTGATTGCCGGCGGAGTCGGCCACGGTGATTCGCGCCGTCAGTGCCTCCACCTTCTCGCCCGCCCACCAGATCTCCTCGCCGACGAGGTGCGCCGGAGATTCGCGGGAGAGCACGCCCTCGGCGGCAATGGTCTTCCAGCCCTGGGCTTCTGCAGTGCGATATTCGAGCTTCAGCGACTCCATGCGGATCGAGTCGTCAATGGCGGCGTAGCGGCAGAGGATCTCGCCGTCAGCCCCCTTCCAGACCCGGGCTGCGAGCCGCGGGCCAGCCGCGTCGACGAGCACCCGCATGTCGGGGCCTTCGCCACCGCGGGCCCGCCCCTTGCGGTCAATCGCCCGCAGGCGGAACCAATATTCGCCGTCCGCTCCAGCCTGATACGTGAACGTGCCAGCTGAGGGAGCGACTTCACCCGCGGACTCCCACGTGCCGCCCAGGTCCTTCGAGACACTCATCACGACCCGCTGCGGTGCGGCGTCGGCTTCTTGTTGGGCGGCTGGTAGACGGAACGGAATCGAAAACGTCCGGTGCTTGGTGCGCACGAGTTCCGGCAGCCGGGGCTGCTCGGCGGGGCCCTCGGCCACGGCCGGGGGCGGAGTCAGCATGCCGAGGCTGGCCACCAACGCGACCGCGACGGCAATCGCGATTCCACGCGGGAGGTGGCCGAACGGGACGGGCAGGGAGTGTGATTGTGTGGAGCGCGCCATGTCGAGGAAAATCGGCCATCCGGCGCGGAAAGTCGCGTTTTTTCGTCACAAGCAGGAAAATCGGCCCGTATTTGAGCTTTCCACCTTTGCCATTGCCACAGCCTGTGGAGCCTGCGAAAAGTGGGGGGATATTTCTGGACCCAGCGCGGCGATGGCGGCCATAATGAGGCCGTAGCGCCGTGCCGCGTTGGCGTTCGTAGACCTTTCGTTGGCTCTTCGTAGATCCTTCCGTAGGCAAGGCACCTCTTTCCGGGCGAAGGCCCTCCGCAAACGGGGCTGTTTCCAGTGCAAGCGTTTCTGATCAGTGCCGTGCTGCTCGGGCTCCTTGTGGCCATCGGGATCGCTGCGATCGTCGCAGTCCGCTCCTGGTGGCTCCAATCGGGTAGCGATCATGGCGATTGGGAAAGCTCGCTCGTCGGCTACAAAAATCTCCGCGACAAGGGTGTGCTTAGCGAAGAGGAATACCGAAAAATATCTACGCTCGTCGAACCGCACGTGCGGCGCGATGCGAAGGAGTCTGATCGCCAACAGCGGCCTGGCCTGTCGTAGGGCGGCACGTGGCGGTCTGTGGTGAACGGGCGGGGAACGATTTCTCGAGGAACTGAAGCATGCCATCAGGGAAAGACGTCGGCGGGCTGGGGCGCCGTGGTGCCGGCGGGACGACCAAGAAGAACGCCTTCTGTTCGTTCTGTCGCAAGAGCTACCGCGACGTAGGGCCGCTGGTCGAGGGGCCGGGCGACGTCTATATCTGTGGCGAGTGCATCGACCTCTGTCAGTCGATCCTGGATCAGGAGAAGCGGCGGCGTGGCACGAGCAAGCAGCTCTTCACGACCATCCCGTCTCCCCGCGAGATCGTCAGCCATCTCGATCAATATGTGATCGGCCAACAGCACGCCAAGCGGGTGCTCGCGGTCGCCGTCCACAGCCACTACAAGCGTCTCAATCTCGGCAGCGAGGGGGGCGACGTCGAGGTCGACAAATCCAACATCCTGATGCTCGGTCCCACCGGGTCGGGCAAGACGCTGCTGGCCCGCACGCTGGCCAAGATTCTGGACGTGCCGTTCGCCATCGGTGACGCCACCACCCTCACCGAAGCGGGCTACGTGGGCGAGGACGTGGAGAATCTGCTCCTCAAACTGCTCAACGCCGCCGATTTCGACATCGAGGCCGCCCAGAGGGGCGTGCTCTACATCGACGAGATCGACAAGATCGGCAAGACCAGCCAGAACGTCTCGATCACCCGAGACGTTTCCGGCGAGGGCGTCCAGCAGGCGCTCTTGAAGATGCTCGAGGGCACCGTGGCCAACGTGCCGCCCCAGGGGGGCCGCAAGCATCCCGAGCAGCAGTACATCCAGATCGACACGTCGAACATTCTCTTCATCTGCGGCGGAACGTTCGTCGGCATCGACAAGATCATCGCTCGGCGGCTCGGCAAGCGGACGATCGGCTTCGGTCAGCCCAGCGGCTACCGCGGCGACGCCGATCTCTCGGAACTGCTGCCGCAGGTCGACTCCGACGACATCCTCGAGTTCGGCCTGATCCCCGAACTTGTTGGCCGTCTCCCGGTGATCTCCTCGCTGCAGCCGCTCGATGAGACGGCGCTGGTGAAGGTGCTCCGCGATCCGAAGAACGCGCTGGTGAAGCAGTATCAGAAGCTGTTCGGCGTCGAGAACTGCAAGCTCGAGTTCACCGACGAGGCACTCGCGGCGATTGCTCGCAAGGCGATGCGGAAGGAGACCGGGGCCCGTGGGCTGCGGTCGATCATGGAGGACGTGATGCTCGACATCATGTTCGACCTGCCGGAGAACAACGGCAGCACCTACGTCATCAACGATCGAAACGTCGCGGGCACGGAGCCGGTGGTGCCGATCCGCGAGGCCGCCCGGCACAAGAGCGCGTAAGACTCGGCTAAAATATGCCGAGCTGATCGCGGGCGGCGTCGGTCATGCGGTCGGGCGTCCAGGGCGGATCCATCACGATCCGCACCTCGACGGCCGCGATCGACTCGCGGCTGCCGACCGTTCGCTTCGTGTCGGCGATCAGCTGTGGGCCGGCCGGACAGGCGGGGCTCGTCATCGTCATGTCGATCGACACGTGCTGCTTGCCGGGCGCATCGGCCGACGGTGACAGCGTGACGCCGTAGATCAGTCCCAAGTCGACGATGTTGACGAACAGTTCTGGGTCCTTCACTTCCTTGAGCCACTCGCGGACCGCCTCTTCGCTAGGGGCACCGTCCGTAGCGGTCACCGTCGCCGTCGAGCCACCCGATGCCGGCGTCGCTGTGGCCGCCGCTGGTGTGCCGGCGGCGGTCTGCGTTGCAGAAGACGCCTCGGCTGCGGCGGCGGTGTTGGTCGGCGTGTAGCTGCGGAAGTCGGCTGCCTGGTTGTTGGGGCCGGGCGTCGACCCGGGACCGGACCCCAGCGCCACCCAGATGCCGCCGTCCTCTACCTTCACGGCGTGGGCCCGCGTCGGCCGCACGGCCGGCATCGAAAGCGCGGCGCCGGTACGGATGTCGAACTTCGCCCCGTGCCGCGGGCAGGCGATCTTGTAGCCGACGAGTTCTCCGTCGACGAGCGGGCCGCCGTCATGCGTGCAGACGTCGTCGATGGCGTAGAAACTGCCTTCCGCGTGGAAGAGCGCGACCACCTCGCCCTCCACTTCGACCAGGAGCTTGCCTGGATCGGGCACTTCAGACACGTCGGCCACGCGGGTGAACTTGGGCATGGTGTTCCTTCAACTGATGCGGCGAATGCGGCTGCCGATCGCCCGGGCCAACGCCTCACGCACGGGGAGGATCGTGATCCGGTCAAAGACCTGCTGGAAGAATCCTGCCACCACCAGCCGTGCTGCCTCGTCGGCGGAGAGTCCGCGGGCCTGGGCGTAGAAGATCTGCTCCTCATCCACGCGGCCGCTGGTGGCGCCGTGGGTGCAGCGGACGTCGTCGGCCTCGATCTCCAGCCCTGGGATCGAGTCGGCCCGGGCCTCGCGAGAGAGCATGAGGTTGTCGTTCCGCTGGTAGCCGTCGGTCTTCTGCGCGGCTTTGTCCACCTTGATCATGCCCCGCCAGACGAGCCGGGAACGGTCCTGCAGGCCGCCCTTGTAGAGCAGGTCGCTCTTGCAGTTCGGGGCCTCGTGATGCTGGAGCGTGTTGTAGACGAGCTGCTGGCGGCCCTCGGTGAACATCACGCCGTTGACCTGAGCCGAGGCGCCACGGCCGACGAGCGCGACATCTTGGGCCACCTGTGAGAGTCGGCTGCCGAGCGCACCGAGCGTCCATTGCAGCCGGCCTTGCTCGTGTACCACGGCCTTTTGACGGGCGAAGTGCCAGACGCCCGTGCTCCAGTTTTGGAGATTGACCATTCGCAGGAAGGCGTTGCGGCCGACGACGATCTCGGTGCCGCCGCAGTGAAAGCCAGAGCCTGCTCCGCCGGCGCTGCCGCCGCCGGCCGTCTCCGTGAGCACCGTCGCCTCCGCACCCTCGCCGAGCACGACGAGCACGTGCGAGGTGTCGACACCGCCCTCACCGAGCCCCGAGAGCACGTGCAGCGGTTCGGCAATCCGCACGCCGGGCGGCACGTAAAGCACCGTGCTGGCCGTGTGGAACGCCGCGTGCAACGCCGCGAACCAGTCGCACTGCGAGTCGATCACCGAGAACCAGTGTCGCTCGAACAGTTCGCTATGCGAGGTGAGCAGCCGGTCGGCCGAGCCAAACAGCACGCCTCGGGCGGCGAGGTCCGGATTGAGCTGTTCGTGGAGCACATGGCCGTCGAGCGAGAGCAGGCGACCTGCGAGCGGCGTGCTGGTGCTGGTCGTCCGCGGCGTCTCGTCGAAAAACGTCTCGCTGCCAGCGGCGTCGCCTGCCAGGAACTCGGCGAGCAGGCCTGTTGGCACCGGGGCTTCGGGGCCGGGGCGGCGACGCGGTCCCCAGGCCTTCGGCTTGAACAGGCGGATGTCGGTCCGCATCCAGTTCTCGTCCCGACGATCGGGCAGGGCGAGCGATTCGAGTCTGTCGAACGCCGCTCGGCGACGGTCGTTCGCCCAGACGGGAGTTGCGCCGCCGGAGTGCTGATCGGCAAGCAGCCGCTCAAGTGCCTCGCGGTCGAAGGTGGCGGAGAGGGCAGGGCTCGAGGGTGTGGTCATGGGTGTGGAGGTCATCGGAATCGGATCACCCCACAGAGCCTTCCATTTGCAGCTCGATCAGCCGGTTCATCTCCACGGCATACTCCATCGGCAGTTCCTTCACGAGCGGCTCGATGAAGCCGCCCACGATCATCGTGCTCGCTTCGGCCTCGGTGAGCCCGCGGCTGGTGAGATAGAAGAGCTGCTCCTCGCCGATCTTCGACACGCTCGCCTCGTGGCCGATGGAAACATCCTGCTCCTCGATTTCGATATAGGGGTAGGTGTCGCTACGGCTCTTGTCATCGAGGATCAGCGCGTCGCACACCACGCTCGAGCGGCTCTTGCGGGCACCCGGCTCCACGCGAACGAGGCCGCGATAGCTGGCTCGGCCACCGTTCTTCGAGATGCTTTTGGAGACAATCCGGCCCGACGTGTTGGGGGCGGCGTGCACGAGTTTCGCGCCCGCGTCCTGATGCTGTCCGGCCGAGGCGAAGGCGATCGAGAGGATCTCGCCGCGGGCCCCGGGCTCCATCATGTAGACAGCCGGGTATTTCATCGTCAGATGGCTGCCGAGATTGCCGTCGATCCACTCCATCATCGCCCCCTCGTAGGCCATCGCCCGCTTGGTGACGAGGTTGTAGATGTTGTTGGCCCAGTTCTGGATCGTGGTATAGCGGCATCGGCCGTGCTTTTTCACGACGATCTCGACCACCGCCGAGTGGAGGCTCTCGGTGGAATACATCGGCGCCGTGCAGCCCTCGACGTAGTGCACCTGCGCGCCCTCGTCGACGATGATCAGCGTCCGCTCGAATTGCCCCATGCTTTCGGCGTTGATCCGGAAGTAGGCCTGCAGCGGAAACTCGATCTTCACGCCCTTCGGCACATAAATAAATGAACCGCCCGACCAGACGGCCGAATTGAGGGCCGCGAATTTGTTGTCGGTGGGCGGGATGATCCGGCCGAAATACTCGCGGAGCAGATCGGGGTGCTCACGGACGGCCGTGTCGGTGTCGGTGAAGATGACCCCCTGCTTCGACAGGTCTTCCTGGAGCGAACCGTAGACAACCTCGCTCTCGAACTGCGCCTTCACGCCCGAGAGAAACTTCCGCTCGGCCTCCGGGATGCCGAGACGATCGAAGGTCTTCTTGATGGCGTCGGGCACCTCTTCCCAGGTCTTGCCCTGCTGCTCGGCGGGCTTCAGGTAATAGAAGATGTCCTGAAAATCGACGCCGATGTCGCCACCCCAGTGGGGCATCGGCTTGGAATTGAAGATCTCGAGCGACTTGAGCCGGAAGTCACGCATCCAGGCTGGCTCACGCTTCATCTCTGAAATCTGCGAGACGATTTCCGCATCGATGCCGCGGCGGGCCTTGAAGACGGCCGGCGAGTCGGTGCGGAAGTCATACTTGTTGATCTCGCCGATGGCGTCGCCCGTGCCGATCGCGATCGTGCTGGAATCGATCGCTGATTGATTGAAACCGGTGGCCATGGGTGGGTTCCTTCAGGTGACGGAAAGCTGGTGTTAGGCGGTGACGGGGTGGGCGGTTTCGCTGCCGAGGGCATCCTGCATCGACCGCTCCGCGGCCGCGGCCTCGGGATAGGCCGCGCGGATCCGCTCGTAGCCCCTCTTGTGCAGTTCGGCGGCCAGTTCCGGGCCGCCCGATTCGACGATCCGGCCGCCGAGCATCACGTGCGTCCGCAGCGGGATGTTGTGCTCGAGAAGCTGCTCGTGGTGGGTGATGATGAGGATGCCCATCTCGGCGCCGCCGATGCGTGCGATGCTCTGGCTGGCGAGCCTGACGGCGTCGGCGTCGAGGCCGCTATCCGTCTCGTCGAGGATCGCAAACTTCGGCCGCAGCATGGCGAGCTGGAGAATCTCGGCCCGCTTCATCTCGCCGCCGGAGAACCCGTCGTTGACGTATCGCCGGGCGAATTCCGTGTCGATCGAGAGATCGGCCATCTTCGCCTTGAGCTCGTTGCGGAAATCCCGCATCGGCATCAGTTCCTGACCCTCCTTCCGGTCGGGATTGCGGACGTTCGTCACCGCATGCCGCAGGAAGTCGGCCAGCCGCACGCCGGGGATCGACATGGGACGCTGGAAGGCGAGGAAAACACCGGCGCGGGCCCGTTGATCCGGCTCCATCGCGAGCAGATCGTGACGGGTGCCATCGGCCTCGACCAGTTCGATCGAACCGGCCGTGACCTCGTAGGACGGATGGCCCATGATGCAGTAGCCCAGCGTGCTCTTGCCGGAGCCGTTGGGGCCCATCAACGCGTGGATCTCTCCACGGCCGATCTCAAGGTCGACACCCTTGAGGATCTCCTGGCCGTCAACCGCGGCATGCAGTCCGGAGATGACGAGTTTTTCCTGCGGATGGGCGGTCATCGGGTTTCCTTTTTCGTTTGCTTCACGGTGGCTGTCGTTCAGGACTGCACCTTCTGGTGGTCGAATACGAGGCTGCCGTCGGCCACTGGCGACACGACATAGCCGGAATGGTGCGGCACCGGCAGTTCGTCATCGACCTTGCCCACACTCCCAACCCGCTTGGCGATCCGCTGACCCTGGATCTTGTCCTGGATCCGCATCAGCCCCTCGAGCAGGCTCTCCGGCCGCGGCGGGCAGCCGGGCACGTAGACATCGACGGGCACCACCAGGTCGACACCCTTCACGACGTGGTAGCCCCATTTGAAGTAGGGGCCGCCGCCGGTGGTGCACGCACCCATGGCGATCACGTATTTCGGATCGGGCATGAGATTGTAGAGACGGCGGACGCGGCTGGCCATTTTGTAGGTGACGGTGCCGGCCACGATCATGAGATCTGCCTGGCGGGGCGTGGCCCGGAAGGCGCCGGCACCGAAGCGGTCGAGGTCGTAGCGACTGGCGCCGGCGGCCATCATTTCGATGGCGCAGCAGGCCAAGCCAAAGGTCATCGGCCAGATGCTCGACTGCCGGGCCCAGTTGATGGCCTGCTCAACGGTCGTGAGGACCATGTTTTCCTCGAACCGGCCTTCGATCCAGGGCGTCGGGTTGACCTGTGGCTGTGTCATGTTGGGTGCTCCGCGTGTCAGGTGTGCGTGTGGTGATGATGACGGTGGGAACGCTTCGGCATTCGATGCTTCAACCGGGTTTGATGCAAGTGGCGCCGGGAGCCGGCAGGGCGTCATTCTCCACGCCCACGGGCCGCTCGTCGCTACGGCCCTCGTCGCTGCCCAAGGTGAATCGACAGCAGGGGGCCCCGTCGAGCCGGCACTCGGACAGACGCACGGCCGATCCGACCAGTTCCTGCAGCATGTGTCGTTCGGCGGCGCAGATGCCGCGATCCTGCTCTGCCAGATCGGGGTAGGGGCAGGCGTAGCTCGTGAGCACCGACAGGCTGCCGCTTGCAGGGGAAGCGATCGGCTCGACACCGCAGGAAATACGGCGTTCTTGAAGGATTTTGGCCGTGCTTTCCAGACGCTGCCGGGGCGTGGAGCCGGAGACCTCGTCGCGGTACATCCCGGCCATGGCGACGCCGATCCGCGTGATCAGGCCCTGGCGAACAGCCGGTTCGCGGACACCGCGGATTTCCCGCCAGAGCACGAGGGCCAGGTCGCGGAAATTGTCGCCGCCGGTCCGCCGTCCCTTTTCCGTCAGGTTGTAGACATGGGACGGCCGGCCTCGAAGACGGCCCGCAGCACTGCCGCCGCAGTCGGAGAGCCCACCGGAAACGGTGGTGCGGCCAACCAGTCCGGCCCGCATGAGCCGGTCGAGCCGCTGGCGGACCGCGGTCGCTGTCACGCCCAACCGCTTGGCAAGCTCAGCGATTCCAAGCCCGTCATCGATCCGTAGCAGCTCAATCAAGGCTGCGTCGGAGGTGCGGTGCTCGGCGGGGGCGGTGTGGTGGCTCATGCGTCTACTCTTTTTCTACTGTAGGCGTTTATTGATTTTTGACAAGCCATCATGCGAATAATCGCCCGTGGTCCGGGCGTCAGGCAGGAGGCTGCCTCGGGAAGCTCGTCGCCATGGCGTCGAGGAACTCCTCCCGGGTGGTCACCCGCGACACCTTCCCGCGGAAGTCGCGGGCGCCCGGCAGGCCCTGCGCATAGGCGCAGGCGAATTTCCGCATCAAAAGCGTGCCCCGCTCGATGCCGAACCGCTGGCAGACCAGGTCGTAGTGGTGGAGCACCAGTTCCCGCTGCTCATCGAGCGTCGGATCGGGCGGCATCGGCTCGCCCCTCAGGAGCGACGCCACCTGGGCGAAGATCCACGGCCGCGCGAGCGCCTCGCGGGCGATCATCACGCCATCGACGCCGCTCTCACGGAGCCGTGCAACGGCGGTTTCGGCGGAATCGATGTCGCCGTTGCCCACGACCGGCATTCGCGACACGCTCCGCTTCACCTCGGCGATCGCCTGCCAGTCGGCTCTGCCGGTGAAGAACTGCGATGCCACGCGGCCATGCACCGTCAGGCACGAGGCTCCGGCTTCCTCGATCCGCTGGGCTACCTCGATGGCGGTGCGGCAGGTGTCGGCGCAGCCCAGCCGGATCTTCGCCGTGACGGGCACGCCATCGCACGCCTCGACCACGCGCCGCACGATCATGCCGACGCGGTCGGGATCCCGCAG